>CAZSBU010000038.1:0-8807 GCA_964605055.1 uncultured Caulobacterales bacterium
TGTCATCGAGCGTAAATCCGCCCCCTAACCGAGCTGCCAAATGAAAAAAGACATTCATCCGAATTATCACACGATCAAGGTCGTTATGACGGACGGATCGTCATTTGAGACCCGCTCGACCTATGGCGCAGCGGGTGCGACGCTGTCGCTAGATATCGATCCTTTGAGCCACCCCGCGTGGACGGGCGGCCCGCAAAAAATCGGCGAACGCGGGCAAGTCTCGAAATTCAACCAAAAATTCTCGGCATTTGGCCTGAAGAAGTAAACGCCGACACGCTGGCCGCGAATCGCTAGCGCGGTCACCGCAGGCAGCCGTCTGTCTATTTTTTCGGCGAGAATGCAGCAAACAACGCGCGCTGTTGGGCGACCGCGTCCGTCGCCCCGATCTCGCTTTTTTGATCGCCAAACAGTTCGACATCCAGCCGAACGATGCGTTGATAAAGCTGGTTTGAAGCTTCGATGAGCGACGCCAATACGCTCGGCACTTCAGCATCCAGTGAACCGATCTCGCTGCTATCTCGCGCTGACACTCGATATTTGTCCTCGCCAGCATCAGCGAAAGTCATATCGCCCTCCCGCACAGCCCTAAGCACAAGTAGCCACGACGCGATCTGCATCAGTTGGGTCGTCAAGCGCATGGAGGCGCTGGCATAAGAAAGCGCAGCTGAGCGCGACAGCGACTTCGACGATTCCCGGCCCGGGCCGTCCAGATAATTCGCTGTCTGTTCAACCAGCAGCATGCCCTCGCGAAAGGTTCGACCAAACACTTCCGAATGAACGAATGACCAAGCACTGTCAGTATTGAATGGGGCGTTGTCGGAGGCGCGCATGAGCAACTTGAATTCCTGACTTGATAACCTTGCCCCGACGCACGCATCGGCACAACTGGTAAACGCGAAGGGCAGCGAAGGCGCAGCGAGCGACCTTTTGTCCGTAGTTCAGCAACCCACATGCCAGCAACCGAAGGGGGAAAAGTCTTGAGGCGACATGTGTTAGGCGTCGATGGATGTCCCGCAGGATGGATTGCGATTTCGCTCGATCTCGCCGGAGGCGCGACCAGATCGCATTTTTTCAGCGATATCCGGTCATTATTGGACGGCCCGGGGCGCGGAGCAGCGGCAGTGCTCATCGACATGGCCATTGGTCTTCCCGAAATGGGCAGGCGCACCTGCGAAACGATGGCCAGAACGTTGATCGGTCCGCGACGCTCGAGCGTTTTCGCCGCTCCGCGGCGCCCAATGCTGGATTTCCAGACCTACGCTGAGGCGAACGCATGGGGCAAAAGCTTCGGACCTGATGGCGGTGGGGGGCTCGCCAAACAGTCCTGGATGCTGAGGCGCAAAATCATTGAGGTAGACAATGCGGTGACGCCGCCCGATCAGGAGTTTATTGGCGAGGGACATCCAGAAGTCGCTTTTACGAGGCTGGCGGGCGAGCCATGCTCCAATAGCAAACGTACGCTAGAGGGGCTGGCGCAGCGCCGCGCCCTGCTCGAGGCGGGCGGCATTCGCGAAATCGATCACATGCTTTTCGACTTGCGCGCGATACTTCCGCGCCGGTCGCAGTTCAGCGATCATGATGTGCTGGACGCTGCAGCCCTCGCGTTGTCGGCGGCGGCGCGCACGCGCGGCGAAGCGCTCAGGCTGACCGACGGCGCTCGCGACGCTCGCGGCCTTGTTATGGAAATTTGGGGATAAAGACGCGTTTTCAGATGCTGACTGCGTCAAAACTTGAATAGCTTGTCGGCTGCAGATCGCGTTGCGCCTCTCGATTCGATGGCGGACTCGCATCGGGAGATTTCAGTCTTTAGGGCTTCAATGCGTTCTTCGAGATCGGCAACAGACATATCATAGAGGTCTTGTTTGCCGATGGACTTGAGCGTCAAATCCGGGATCGGTCGAGGGGCGTCTTCATTCACGGATACGTACCTCGTTTGATTGCTGGCGGCTCGTCGAGCGCAACGATCTTCCTGATATCATGGTAAGGGTCACCACTCGCGATATTAACGCCAAATGTTGAAGCGGTAACCCTTATGGCTCTCGAAACCGAGCTGCCTTCATCCATGCAGGCGATCGAAATCAGCGCTCCCGGCGGCCCGGACGTGCTTGTTCCATCCCATCGCCCGGTTCCAGAGGCGGGACCTAACGATGTCTTGGTCAAGGTGGCAGGCGCAGGGGTTAACCGCCCAGACGTTCTGCAACGCATAGGTCTTTACCCGCCGCCGCCTGGAGCCAGCGACATCCCAGGTCTTGAGGTCGCCGGTACGATCGTCAGGGCTGGCGAAGACGTAACCCGTTGGAGGCCGGGCGATCAGGTCTGCGCGCTTCTTACAGGCGGGGGCTACGCCGAATATGCCGTGGCGGATGAAGGATCCTGCCTGCCAATCCCTCGCGGTTTGTCCCTGATCGAAGCCGCTGGCCTGCCTGAAACCTTTTTCACCGTTTGGGCCAATGCATTCGAGGATGGCGCTCTCAAGACAGGAGAAACGCTACTTGTACATGGCGGCACGAGCGGCATCGGCGTAACGGCTATTCTAATGGCGAAAGCGCGCGGAGCGGCCGTCATTGCGACAGCTGGGACAGACGCAAAACTCAATGCGATAAAGGAAATGGGCGCGGATGCGGCCTTCAACTACGCCTCGGAAGAATGGGATACAGAAATTCAGCGGCTTGGCGGCGTGGATTTGGTCCTCGATATGACGGGCGGGGATTTTATGGCGCGCAATCTCGCCTGTCTGCGTCCCGGCGGTCGGCATGTATCGATAGCCTTCCTGCGTGGAGACACGGCGGAAGTGAGCGTCATGACCATCATGCGAAAGCGGTTGCGCCTCTCTGGATCGACGATGAAAGCGCGGGCGCCGGCGGAAAAGGCCAGGATAGCGCGGGCCTTAGAGGAAGAAATCTGGCCGCTCCTATCGAATGGCAAAATTCGCCCCCGGGTTGATCGGGTCATTCCCCTTCAAGAAGCGCATTGGGCCCATGAACACATGGAATCAGGCGCCCATGTCGGCAAAATCGTTCTGACTACAGGCCAAGTTTAGCTTGGCGAGCCGGCCAGTTGGCCGTATATGCTCGGAAATAGCGCGCGTTAAGCGCGGCGCTTTCCCCGGTACTTCTGGAGGTTAGCGCGGCTCCGATCAACAGGTCGGAAGCCGGTGAAAAGATTTATCTGGAGACAGGAATGTCCGACAAACCATTGATGCCGCTGGCGACCGCCGTCTGGCTTATCGACAACACCTCGCTGTCGTTCGATCAGATCGCAGACTTCTGTTCGTTGCACCCTCTGCAAGTCAAAGGCATTGCCGATGGGGACGTTGCAACCGGCGTACGCGGCATTGATCCGATCACTTCAAGCCAATTGCAACGTGCGGAAATCGACAAGGGCGAAGCGGACCCTGAATACCGTCTAAAACTTGCTCGCCCGAAAACACTGGTCAGCGAGCGCCCACGCAAAGGTCCGCGCTATACGCCCGTCTCAAAGCGTCAGAACCGGCCGGACGCAATCCAATGGATGGTGCGCAATCATCCGGAAGTACCAGACTCGCAGATCGCCAAACTGCTGGGAACGACCAAGTCCACCATACAATCCGTACGCGACCGATCGCATTGGAACGCCGCCAACCTGCAACCACAGGACCCGGTTGGCCTCGGCCTGTGCAGCCAAACCGACCTTGATGCAGTTGTGCGCAAGGCTGCCGCGAAGGCCGCTAAGATCGCGCCAGCCGCCGACACCAGCCCGTCTCTTGCGCCGGCTGAAGAAATTATGGCGCTTCCCGTCGAGGAAGAGGCTGAAGAAAGCGCCAACGCCGTTGATCTGAAGAACGTTTTCTCAAAGCTTGCCGATCGCCCCTCATCGACGACCAACCTTGAGGAAGACGAGGATGACGAAGACAAGTCGCGCAGACGTCGCCGGTAATTGAAGTCAATTTAGCTTTTTTCCGGCCGCGACTTCGAGCTTTTTTTTTCGACATACGACGACGCGCCGCTGATCGCGGACCGGCCTCCGTCGACAATTATCGACTGGCCCGTGATGAATGAAGCGGCCGGCGACGCGAGGAAGAAAACTGCCTGCGCCACTTCTTCTGGTTCTCCCATCCGACCCAGCGGAGTGGAGGCCCTGATTGATTTTGGCTCAAATTCGTCGAGTATCTCAGAATTAATCGCGCCATAGGCCACCGCATTGGCGCGAACGCCTGACGGAGCCAACGCAAGTGCCACGGCCTTCGTGAGCTGGAAAAGCCCGCCTTGCGACGTGGCGAATGCGAGGCGGCCGGCGACGGCGGTAAAGGCTTCAGTGGAACCAAGATTTACAATCGCCGCGTGGCTGTTGTCAGCATCATCGGCTTCTCTCTGCGCGTTTACCTGACGAGCAAACGCCTGATTGATAAGGAACGCGCCCCGCAGGGTAACGCCGACAATGGCGTCGAAGTCTTCCTCCGTCAGTTCGAGGAAAGACCCGGAGCCAAAGGCTGTCATACCGTGGATCAAAACGTCCACGCGACCATAAGCCTCCAAGCATTCAGCAATTACATTATGCACATCAAGGCGACTTCTGACCTCAGTGTGAACAAAGGTCGCTGCGCCGCCCGATGAGTTGAGCTCTTCTACGAGCAAGCGACCATTGGCGTCGTGTCGGTCGCACAGAGTGAGGGTATCTCCGGCGGCCGCGAACGCCCGCGCACAGGCGGCGCCGATGTCGGACGTTGCGCCGGTAATGATGACCGACCGAGGCGTCATGGCTGTCCGCGACCCAAGATGCTTCCCATATCTGGCGCCGGAGCGACGTGCATTGGCCGCAATGTGTAGCTTTCACCGCAGCGCGTCAAACGAACGCGTGTCCAGAGGGGTCGCAAACACCCATTATCAGCGACGATTTAAAGAAGCGCGCGGACGCAGTCAGGATTGCAAGGCGGTCTGTTGCTGAAGCCTCACGATCTGATCCTTGATCTGGAGTTTCAGACGTTTGAGTTCATGAACGCGGGCGTCGTCGATCTGGGGTCGTTTCAGCTCGGTATCGATCGCGTCTTCAAGCTGTCTGTGCCGCTGATTCAACGAATTCAGATGCGCCTCAATCGCCATGTTTGAACCTCCTTGGTTCTCAAAACGCTTGAGTAAAACATGATCAGCCGACGGTTGTCGACAGCCGATTTCCGAACCGTGTTAACCAACGCTTTTTGCCTAGGCTCATGATCCGGGCTAAAAGGCAGTATGGAAACTTCCCAGCCTTCGACAAATACGCCAACCCGCGTCGTGATCGGTGTGACCGGCGCGTCTGGCGTCATCTATGGCCGCCGAATTCTCGAAGCGCTCGCCGGCGCCGGCGTAGAGACGCACCTTGTCATGACCAAAGCCGCCGAGATGACTATCTCGTACGAACTGGGCGTAAAAGCGGCCGAATTCGAAGCACTCGCCGATTACCGTTACGCGATTGGCGACATCGGCGCGTCCATCGCTTCGGGGTCCTTTCGCACGGCAGGCATGATCGTCGCGCCATGCTCAATCAAAACCATGTCAGAAATTTCAACCGGCGTTACGTCAAACCTGCTGACAAGAGCAGCTGACGTGATGCTGAAAGAGCGGCGCCGGCTGGTGTTGATGATCCGTGAAACGCCCTTCCATCTCGGACATCTGCGGACCATGACGCAACTCGCCGAGATGGGCGCAATTATCGCCCCTCCCCTGCCTGCATTCTACATTGAGCCAAAATCAGTCGATGAACTCGTCAACCAGTCAGTTGGAAGGGCGCTTGACCTCCTAGATATATCTACCCCTGGAACGCGCCGTTGGGGCGAGGATCTCGAAAAAGGCGCGCGGAGATGATCCGGTGACGCGCAATTTGCAGGCCGACCTCTGGGATTGGGCCAACGAAGCTTATTTGTCGGAGCGCGTAAGGCAGTCGCTTCTCGCGCTTCAGGATCATTTGGCTCTAAACGTCAACATGATGCTGTGGTGTTTATGGCGCGGCGCGCGTTTCGGCGATGTGGCGGAAAGCGAAATGCGAACCGCAGTTGGCTTGTCGAGCGCTTGGAGTGAGGCCGTAACCATCAACATCCGGAAAGCGCGCCGCGCGGCAGCTAGCCCGTCAGGCCCGCAAACGTCGGCAGACGATGAGGAAAAAAAACAGCTTTATCAGCTGTTAAAATCTGCCGAGCTCGCCGCGGAAAAGATCGAACTAGACTCGCTTGCGGCGTTGACCGCTAAGCACCTGTTGACGGTCGCAGCGAGCGAAACCGCAGGTCAAAGCGCTGCTCGACGAAATCTGGCGTCTTATGTGCGACATACCGATGCTCTCGCGCGTCCTGGCTTTTCGACGACGTCGCTCGCAGCGCTCGTCGACATGCTTGCCGCAAACGAATTGATTGGTCCCAAAAAAGAAGGCTCGTCCGATGCGGCCGCCTGAAGAAGACACGCGCAAAAGCCACAACAAGCCTTGCCTTATCGTCGCGACGGACAACGGGCATCCGCCTGAAAATGGAGCGGCGAAAGCGCACGGTCACGTGCGCCTTCTAGAGGATGATCAGGAGGGCCTACAACCAACACCCGATCAGTCCGTTCTCATCGCGCGGTTAGGCACATTACGGCAAGAGCATAGCGATCTGGACGCCGCCATCGCTGCGCTCGCAGCGGCGCCGCATTTCGATGGCCTTATGGCAGCGCGCCTGAAAAAGAAAAAACTCCGGCTCAAGGATATGATCGAGGAGCTAAAAGATCAGCTGACGCCAGACATTATTGCCTGAGCGCTAAGCGACAGGCGACAGAAGCGTGAGCCTCATTCGGCTCGCCGCGACCAGGGCCTATCGCCACGGGTGGCGGATACGGTCTGTGCGCGGATATCCCCATTCGGATTGATCCAGATGGCGTGCGCGCCTTCGTTCCATGCATCGCGCCGATCGATCAACCGGGTATTGCAATGTCGGCGAAGCGACCGATCAACTGGATACAACGCGATAACGAGCGGCGCCCGGGCGCAATCCTCGACTAGCCCAAGTGCTTTCATCGACACCGCAACGGTAGCGCCGTTAATGGAAACGACACATCCCATTTCATCGCAGGCCCCGATACGCCCTAGCGTCGATAGACTTTCCTTGTCGGCCGCGCGCCCATTCATTTGCGCCAGAACATCGAGCGTAAAGCGGTCGCTGCGAGGATTGGCGACTAAAATTGCGCCTGTGGAATTGCCTCTGACGATCGCTGCGAGGTTGTCGCCATCGCGCATAAAATACATATCTGGCGGCTGCCTCAGCGCCGTAAAGGCAACGGCGCACGGAGCAAGAATTAGCCCGCCGAGACGCCAAGGAGCGCGCATCAGACATAACCATAATCCGCACAACGTCAGCACGCCGAGCGTAATAGGCGACCACTGAGCAATAATGGAGACCGCTCCTGGCAAATCTGCGACCCATTTCCCCCAATTAAGAAAGAAATCAACGCCCGCCGCAGCCACTCGCCAAACCCAGATGTCAGCACCAAACGGCGATAGCGCAAGACCGATGATTGCCGCCGGCATCACCCAGAAGCCCATCACCGGGATTGCGAGAAGATTGGCGATGAAGCCGTAATTTGCATTCTGGTTGAAATGAAAAATCCCAAAGGGGGCCGTTGCCGTCGCGGCAATCGTATCCGTCACGACGATGCCGACAAGGTAGCGCCTCGCACGACCGAAGAAGCCGAAATTGCGATCAGGGTTAGCCCTCGCCGAAGACCATTCATAAAACGCAATCAGCGCCGTGACGGCGGCGAAGGACATTTGAAAGCCGGGGCTTAAAACCGCTTGAGGCGCGATTACCAAGATGATGCTGGCGGCGACAGCCACCGTGCGCAAGGAAAGCGCCCGGCGGTCTGCTATGATTGCGAGAAAAACAAGCGCGGCCATGATGAAGGCGCGTTGTGCGGACCATCCGCCACCGGACAACATGAGATAAGCGACTCCGGAGCCGAGCGCTGCAATGGCTGCAATTTTCTTTACGGGATAGGCCAGAGCGATCGTCTCATTCAGCGCCAGTGCGCCGCGTACAACGAAAAAGATGAGCCCTGTCGCAAGTCCCATATGCAGACCTGAAATCGCAAGCAGGTGAGCAAGTCCGGAATCCTGCAAAGCTGTACGGGATTGCTCATCGACTGCCGCCCGCTTGCCCGTGATGACTGCAGCGACAATTGCGCCCCCTTGTCCGGGCGCACTGACCAGGATCCGGTGCGCCAGCAAGGAGCGCAAAGCTTCTACCCGTCCGGCAACCCTGTCCGCAAAATTCAGGCGTCGCGGCGCCAACCTTTCCGGCGGTGACACGGCGAAGCCAACGCCGCCTATGCCTTCGAAAAAAAGCTGTCGGGCGAAATCATAGCCGCCCGGCGCGCCCGGCTCCGGCGGCGGCGACAACCGCGCCCGTATGCGGATAATGTCGCCAGGGGCTGCCTCGCCATCCCTCCCGCGCCACGTCAAGCGCACGCGCGCCGGCAATGCGGCTTCGGCGAGCCCCTCAATACTTTCTACAGCGATAACGAAACGCCGGCTCGTCGCGGATTCGTCGACGGATAAAATCCTTCCTTCGACCCAAACGGTCGGCGTCTGCCGCGTCAGCGCTGGCGCGTCGACCGCCGCAGTGCGAATTTGAGCCGCAGAATATCCAAGCGCCACAAGCAAAAGGGCGATCGAAACCGTTCGAACAGCTGGAATCCGTAACGCAACGGCAAACGTTGCGATAACCGCGCAGGGGCCGAGCCACTGCGGCGGCTCGTTCGGCGCCAAAAAATAGCTGAGAGCCCCGAGACCGATCGCAACGGGCGTCCACAGCTGGAGTTGGGAGGCGTCCG
>CAZSBU010000038.1:8817-12000 GCA_964605055.1 uncultured Caulobacterales bacterium
GTGCGGTCGCGGATGACTGCCGCAACGCGCCTCAGTGTCAGTCTTATTGAGTTCGCAACAGTAGACCAAACCGCGCTTTCCGTCTCCGCCATAGGCGCCCTCACGACCCCGTGGTAGACGCGCGTCAGGCCATCTATCCGTTCCCTCTATCTCAATCCGAAAGCGTTTATTTCTGCAACCATGACGATACCAGTAATCACCCGTTTTGCGCCGTCTCCGACCGGCTACCTGCATATTGGCGGGGCCCGCACGGCGCTCTTTAACTGGCTCTACGCCCGCGGGCGTGGCGGCAAGTTCCTGCTTCGGATTGAGGACACAGACCGCGCGCGGCACAATGAACAGGCTGTCGAAGCAATTCTCGATGGCCTGACGTGGCTCGGCCTCGATTGGGACGGCGCGCCGGTGTCGCAGTATGAACGGCGCGAGCGGCATGCAGACGTCGCTCGCGACATGCTCGCGCAAGGTCAGGCTTATCGATGCTTCATGACCGCGGAAGAGATAACAGCCGCGCGCGATCTCGCTCATGCTTCGCACCAGCGATTTGAAAGCCCCTGGCGGGAGGCTGACCCGACGAGCGCGCCGTCAGACATCCCGTTTACAATTCGATTTAAAGCTCCGCGCGATGGCGAGACGATCGTTGCTGACGAGGTTCAGGGAGAGGTCCGGTTTCCAAATTCAGCGCTCGACGATCTCATCATTCTGCGAAGCGACGGCGTGCCGACTTACAATCTCGCCGTCGTCGTCGACGACCACGACATGGGCGTAACGCATGTTATTCGCGGAGACGACCACCTCAACAACGCGGCCCGGCAGCAGCAGATTTATATCGCGCTGGATTGGCGCGTTCCTTCTTTTTCCCATGTGCCGCTCATCCACGGGCAGGACGGCGCGAAACTATCCAAAAGGCACGGAGCGCTCGGCGTCGAAGCTTATCGCGCAGACGGCTACCTTCCCGAAGGTCTGTCCAACTACCTGCTGAAGCTTGGGTGGTCCCACGGTGACGAAGAATTGATCTCTCGTCCGCGCGCTCTTGAAATTTTTGATCTCGGCGGCATCAACAAGGCGCCCGCGCGGCTTGATCTGGATAAACTCCGGAGCGTCAACGCGCATTACGTCAAACAGATGGACGACAACACTTTTGCCGAAGCGGCGCTGCCGTTTGTGGAACGCAGTCGCGCCCGAGAAGGCTTACCGGGCATTGATCCGTTGGTAGCGGAAATGATCCGTCGCGCCGCGCCCTATTTGAAAGAGCGTTCTGCGACGCTAGCCGACGCGGTGCAGGCAGCGGCATTCCTGTTAATGGAAAGGCCACCCGATCTCTCTGGAAAGGCCGGAAAGGCGCTCAAGAGAGAAGGCGCGGCGGCGACGGCGGCGCAGGCTGCGGCCTCTCTTGAGCTGCATCTGGACTGGAGCGTCGCCGAGTCGCTCGACGAATGGCTAAAGGGCTTCGTTGCGTCGCAAGGGGTCTCGATAGGCGATGTCGGTCCGGTATTGCGCGCTGCGCTAACAGCTGGGGCGCCGTCGCCGGGCCTTGGCGCGGTTCTCTATTCACTGGGACGTGATGAAACGCTTGCCCGCCTTAATGATATCAAGGCGCTGAATTGACACGCCTTTCTCGTTCGGTCTTTGGATCGGAGAGATGGAAAAATACCGCAGCCTGAAAACCGCCCAAACGTTTCCTTCCAGTACCACGCTGCGCTAGATTTGCCGCAATGCACAACAGGAGTTCCGATATGGACAGCCAACTCGCCCCTGCCGGGTCAGTGACCATTGAGTTTGAAGGCCAGCGGATCGAACTTCCGGTTTTTAGCGGCGCCCACGGGCCGAAGGTCGTCGATTTCCGGCAATTTTACGCCAAGACCGGCGCATTCACTTTTGATCCGGGTTTTACCTCGACGGCGAGTTGCGAGTCGAAGATCACTTTCATCGACGGCGACGAGGGCATTCTGCTTTACCGCGGGGTCCCAATTGACGAACTCGCTGAGAAGTCCAACTTCCTCGAAGTTGCCTACCTCCTGCTTTCCGGCGAGTTGCCCACCGCCAAGGAAGGCGCAGAGTTCAATCACTCCATCACCATGCACACCATGGTGCATGAGCAATTGAAAAACTTCTACAACGGCTTCCGGCGCGACGCCCACCCGATGGCGATCATGGTCGGCGTCGTCGGAGCCCTTTCGGCATTCTACCACGACTCGACCGACATCAATGATCCCAAGCAGCGCGTGATCGCCAGCCACCGGATGATCGCAAAAATGCCGACGATCGCGGCAATGGCCTACAAATACTCCATCGGTCAGCCGTTCGTGTTCCCGCAGAACAATCTTTCCTACACCGAAAACTTCATGCGGATGTGTTTTGCGGTGCCTGCGGAAGAATACGTCATCAATCCAGTGCTGGTCAGCGCTCTCGACAAGATTTTCATTCTGCACATGGACCACGAGCAGAACGCGTCGACCTCAACGGTCCGCCTTGCTGGTTCATCGGGCGCAAACCCGTTCGCCTGCATCGCCGCCGGCATCGCTTCGCTCTGGGGTCCTGCTCACGGCGGCGCCAATGAGGCCGCACTCAACATGCTGCACGAAATCGGGACGGTTGACCGCATCCCTGAGTTCATCGCGCGCGCGAAGGACAAAAATGATCCTTTCCGACTGATGGGCTTCGGGCACCGCGTCTATAAGAATTACGACCCGCGCGCCAAGGTCATGCGGCAAGCCTGCCACGAGGTCCTGAAGGCGGTCGGCGTCAAGGACGACCCCATGCTGAACGTCGCGCTCGAACTCGAACGCATCGCGCTCGAAGACCCTTATTTCGTCGAGAAGAAGCTCTACCCGAACATCGACTTCTATTCAGGAATCACCCTGAAGGCGCTGGGGTTCCCAACGACGATGTTCACGGTGCTGTTCGCCCTCGCGCGTACGGTCGGATGGATCGCCCAATGGTCAGAAATGATCGAGGACGAAAGCCAGAAGATCGGCCGCCCACGGCAAATCTATACTGGCGCCCAGAACCGCCCTTACGTGCCAGTGGGACGCCGCTAAAATTTGGGCCTCCGACAGCAGCGGCGATATCGGCAACTGGAAAGGCTCGGCGGACAACCTGATCGGATCTGGTGCGGGCGGGGGGACTCGAACCCCCATGGCCTTACGGCCGACGGATTTTAAGTCCGTTGCGTCTACCGGTTCC
>CAZSBU010000038.1:12010-15695 GCA_964605055.1 uncultured Caulobacterales bacterium
GGTTCCGCCACGTCCGCTCGACGGCAGACGTAACATCGCTTGGCCCGGCGCGCAAAGGCGAGGTCAGCACCTGCCATAAGAACATCGACAAAGCGCCCTTGCGCACACAAACGCGACGGCGTAGTCGGCCCCTTGCAGGTCATTTTGCGTTGCCCGCAATGAGGGTCAGGCCCGATGTTCAAATCTGTAGCCGCCATCGCCGCACTCCTGACCGCCGTCGCGATTCTCTTGTGTGGCAATGGCTTGCAGGGAACGCTGCTTGCGGTGCGGGGCGATAATGAAGGGTTCCCGACGGCGCTGATCGGCGCGCTGATGTCGTGTTATTTCGCCGGCTTCATTGTCGGCTGCCGCATTACGCCAAACTTCATCATGTCGGTCGGCCACATCCGAACCTTCGTGGCGCTCGCCTCGATCGCGTCGGCGGCGGCGCTTATCCACCCCTTGTTTGTCGAGCCAATTGCATGGGGCGTCCTGCGGGCAATTACCGGCTGCTGCTTTGCTGGGCTAATCATGGTCATCGAGAGCTGGATCAATGAGCGCGCAACGAATTCCAATCGTGGGCGCATTCTGGCGGTGTACAGAGTGATCGACCTTGTGGCGACAACGCTTGGCAACGCGCTGCTTGCAACCGCCGACCCCGACGGCTTCGAACTCTTTGCAATTGCCTCGATCCTCGTCTCGCTTGCTCTCGTGCCCGTCGCTCTCACGCGTGCGCCGGCCCCCAAGCCTATCGTCAAGGCGCGCCTAGATATCCCAACCCTTTTCCGGGTGTCGCCCGTTGCCGCGATCGGCGTTCCGATGATCGGGCTGGGCAACGCGGCGTTCTGGGCGATCGGGCCGGTCTACGCACAGAAACTCGGTTACGACAAATCGGTGATTGCCGCTTTCATGAGCGCCGTCATCATTGGCGCGGCAGCGCTGCAATGGCCGCTTGGTTGGCTTTCCGACAAAATCGACCGGCGCATCGTTATGCTGGGATCGGCCGTATGCGGAGCGGCAGCGGCGTTCGCGCTTGCGCGTTTTGGCGGCATGGGTGAGATTTATCTCATCGGAATCGGCGCGCTTTTCGGGGCGTTCGCCATACCGATGTTCGGTCTGATCGCCGCCCATGCAAACGACCACGCAGACCCTGACGCCGCAGTCTCGACGTCTGGCGGGCTCTTGCTGTTGCACGGCAGCGGATCGGTAATCGGCGCGACGGTGAGCGGGTTGATTTTGGGCCTTCTCGGGCCTGGCTCTGTGTTCGCTTACATCGGCATCGTCTATGTCGCGTTCTCGGCCGTATGCATATCCCGCATCGCCATGCGCGGACCGGCGCCGGAAGAGTCTAAGTCGCCTTTCATGCCGCTGCCCAAGCACGCCTCGCCCACCGTATTCGAGATCCGCGAGGATGATCCGCCTCCAGATGAAAATAAGGATAAAAACGAAGGCGCTGAAGCGGCCGCCGCCGAGGCGCGGTAGCGCTTGACCCTTGCGAATTACAGCGCGTTAAGCGCCGCCTCAGCTCTTGCGCGCGCCTTGCCGCTGTCGACGTCGCTGACATATATCAACCCGCACACGCGGCGAATGACCATCTCCTCCCACGGATCGCGCTTGGCGTCGCTCAGGACAACGCGCCACAGCGCCTCAACGAAGGCGTCTTTCATATAGGGCGAAAGGGTCTTCAGCGGCCGCGTGAATTGATGCAGGTCCGAAGCGTCAGCCTGCCGCGCTTCGGCCATCTCGCGCACGCGCACAGCGTCTTCAGCCGTGTGCGCAAACTCCCCGCGAAGAGTGTCCTCAATCAGGCGCTTTTCTTCTTCTGTGTAATGATCATCTGCCCGCGCAGCTTCCACAAGAACCGCCGCCGCAGCAAGAGCAAGCGAATCAAAATCGCTAGCCTGCGCTTCAGGCGATCCTGAAAGAGCGGCGATAAAGCGCTGAATCATCATCTACGTCCTCGAATCAAAAATTGAGGTCCCACTCAACATTCCACAACATTAACCGCCAGCCCGCCCTGGCTCGTTTCCTTGTACTTGCGCGACATGTCGAGCCCCGTCTGACGCATCGTCTCGATCACCTGATCGAGAGATACCTTGTGACTTTCGGAGGCGCGCAAGGCAAGTCTCGCCGCATTCACGGCCTTTACCGCGCCTATCGCGTTGCGTTCGATGCACGGAATCTGGACAAGTCCGCCGACGGGATCGCAGGTAAGGCCGAGATTATGCTCCATCCCGATCTCAGCCGCGTGCTCGACCTGCGGCGGCGCGCCGCCCCATACGGCGGCAAGGCCGCCGGCAGCCATCGAACAGGCAACGCCCACTTCGCCTTGACAGCCCATCTCGGCGCCTGAAATCGACGCGCGCTGTTTGTACAACATGCCGATGCCGGCTGCGGTTACTAGAAACCGGCGGATCGCCGCCATGTCGGGTCGTCCATCTTGCTCGCAATAGTGACGCATGACAGCGGGAATGATGCCTGCCGCCCCATTCGTCGGCGCCGTAACGACCCGGCCGCCGGCGGCGTTCTCCTCATTCACGGCCATCGCGTAGACATTCAGCCAGTCAAACAATTGCTCGCGCTCATTCGCCAATGGATTGTCGACAAGCTTGGCGTAAAGCGCCGGCGCCCGCCGCGTCACCTTCAAGCCGCCGGGCAGCACGCCGCCTGTCCGCAAGCCGCGATCAATGCAGTCATTCATAGCGCGCGCTATGCCGTCAAGCTTGTCGATTGTCTCCTCGCGGGGCCGAATGGCGTCTTCATTTCGGAGGATGACCTCGTCGATCGCCAATCCCTCGCGCGCGCAATGTGAGAGCAGTTCCGCCGCAGATCCGAACGGATAGGCGCTCGGCCGGTTGTCGAGGATGAGGTCGTCAGGCGACGGCGCAGTGAGTTGGCGGGCGCTGGCGATAAACCCGCCACCGACGGAATAGTAAGTCTGCTGAAAGATTAGCTCTTCAGCATCGCCGTAGAGCGACAATTGCATCTCGTTCGGGTGAAGATCAGGAATAATGTCGCCGCGCAATGCGAAGTCTTCCCGCGGATCGAAGCCGATTTCGGGGCCAAATGCTAGCTTCAGCCGTCGCCGCGCAAGCACATCCCCAACATACTTCTCCGCCTCATCGGGATCGGTTGCATCCGGCGCGCACCCCATTAGCCCAAGGATGACTGCCTTGTCCGTGCCATGTCCAAGACCCGTCAACGCCAGAGAGCCGCGAAGTTCGATAATGACGCGGCGGGCGGCGCTAGTCAGACCTGCATCGCTTGCCTCAGCGATAAATCGCGCGGCGATGCGCATTGGTCCAACCGTGTGAGAGCTCGAAGGCCCTAGACCTATCTTGAAGATATCAAATACGCTCAGCATCGGGATGATCTATTTCCTGTCCCCTTCAACCGGCTCTGCCCCGAGTGCGCGCATCGCTGCCGCAACGGAGGCGATAGCCGCCTCTGCGACGGAAGCATTCGCCGAGCGGGCGACTATGGTAACGCCCTTTACCGCCGCATCGATTGGATAACTGCCGATAGTCACACCTTTGAGCGCCGACTGAATTTCCCGCAGATGGTCGGCGATCCGCGATTCCGGAAGCCCAGATGCGGTAACGGCGCGCGAATGGATCCGGACCCCCGCCTCTATGGCGGTCTCGACGGCGTTCAGCATCCCCTGAAAAATGCTCGGCACGCCCGCCATGACGAAGACGTTCTCGAT
>CAZSBU010000039.1:0-6359 GCA_964605055.1 uncultured Caulobacterales bacterium
CGCCGCTACTCTCGACGATGAGATCGAGGCCGGATGGCGACGTCGAGCCAACCGCCGTGTTCTGGGCATGGACTGCGTTCAGGGCATTCGCGACGCCAGCCACGGCGCCCGTGATGATTGTCGCCAGTTCCGGCAGCTCGGTATTCCGTACCTGTAACAGTCCGGCAAGTTCGCCGCCCGTAAGGCTCGCCGAGATGTCGGCGGACACTGTCGACGATCCGCCGGTTGCCGCGTTAAAACTTAACGAGATCGACGTGGGCGCGCCGGCCGAAACGAAAAACGTCGCCGAACCCGATGAGTTCGCCAACAGAACGCCGTCCGGCGTTGTAACAGTCACGCGGCCATCGTCTTCTCGCGTCACATTGATGGCGATCAGATCCGAAAGTTCGGAAAGCCTTGTTTCCAGCAGGTCCGCCGCGCCAAGACTATTCGGCGCCGCCTGATTGAGGCGGACAATCTCTGCGAGAATGGCGTTCGCACGGTCCGCGCCGAGGGTCAGTCGCCCAAACGCGTCCGCTGATTCCTGCTCTATAGCCTCAGCGGTGCGCGCGAACGATGCAAATGCTTCATCGAGCGCCAATAGCGCCTCGCGCCGCGCGACGGGCGATTGAGGGCTCGCGCTCAAGGCTGTAAGCGCAGCGAAGGCTTCATTTAATTCGTTAGCGAACGAGACATTTTCTCCGGGGGAACCGAGTGAGGCTTCGACCCGCCGCAACGCTTCGGCGACGGCATTGGACGCAGCGGCGTCAGAGCGCCCCGTTCGCGCTGCGGTCTGTACGAAACGATCGACCGCCGCCCGCGCAATCGATACATCGACGCCAGAGAATTGATCCGGGATTGCATCGGTTTGGAATTGCGCTTGTCGGCGCGCGAAATCCGGCGTGTTGACGTTGGCGATGTTATCCGCTGTCGCGGCAAGCGCCCGCTGGTTAGCGAGTAAGCCTGAGACCGCGGTGTTCAACGCGATATTGAGACTCATTGCCCGCCCCAACGAACGGGTTCGCGGCGTTCCGCCTGCGACGCATACGCCACGGCCGCATCAGAGCTCGGCAATTGCTGCCGACACGGCAATTCCCGCCGGGTAAATTCCGGTCCGAAGGCAGTATTAGATCTGAGGAAAGTGCGGATTATCTGCGCTTTCTGCACCGGGCGACCCTTTTCGTGAACCGTTCGCGAATTGGAATTTGCAAAGCCCGCTCCAGTCGCGCGGCGATGGTGCAACACATGCGTATGCGCTCGGCAGGAAGAACCAGCCCGGCACAATCTGCAGGCTGATTTTTCCAGCTTTCGAAACGTTACCGCTGAATTTACCAAGACGCCCCGCGTGAATGCTCGTTATGGGGGATGGCGCATCGTTTGCCTTTGCTTCGCTCAGGCGCGGCTGCATGCGGCGCTTTGCGCGCATTGAAAAGGCAAGTTAGCACGTGACCGTCAACGCCATCCAGCAGGACCTCCCCGCATCGGCGCGGGAAATTTCCGGATCGCGTTCCCCTGCCCGCGCTGACGATAAACGCAATGAAGCAGAGACGAACGGCGGAGAAAACTTTTCGTTTGCGCTGGCCGCTTCCTCGCTGCGGTCTCAGGCTGCGCGGGCTCTCGAAACGCACGGCGCTGTGCCTGCTGAGACAAAAGCGCCTCCGCGCCCACGAGAGGACCGAGCCGGGCGCCACGTAGCGCACGAAGCGAGCCAAAATCGAGGCGCAGGCGAGCCCGCAGCGGCGAAGCGCGGCGCCAACGCTCATCTTTCTCGACCTACCACTGTTTCAAAATCGCCAATCCCATCGCCCGATGCCGCTCAATCGAATTTATCGGGCGCGGTTGCGTCAGGAGCGGCCGGGCCAGTTGCGCCGGGCGCCGCACCTCTCGCGATTTCCGCGGCGAACGCCACACGAAACGTTATCGATTCATTGGCTGCGCGCGACGGGGGCCTACAAAGACCATCCGGCGCGATGATCAAAAGCGCTGCTCCGCCGCCTGATCGTGCGGCCGCCTCCGAACGAGACATTTCGGCTGACAAACAGGTGGAGTTCGCGCGCTTGCTGGCGAGGCGCGCCGTAGATGGCGCAAGCGATTTTGAATTGCGCCTCGATCCGCCGCACCTTGGACGGATCACCGGCAAGCTGTCGATTGGCGAAGAAGGCCGATCCATCATGTCGCTTACGTTCGACAATCAGGAGACATTTGATTTGTTCTCGCGCGACGTTGATTTGCTGCGCGCCACCCTCGCCGATGCAGGGCTCTCCCTTGGATCAGGCGATCTCAGCTTTTCGCTGACAAATCGAGAAGCGCCGGACCAGGCGAACGCTACCGCAACGGACAAGAGTGGCGCCGAGAATGTTTCGGGCCGGACCGTCCTGATCCCTGAGGCACAATATCTCGCCCTCTGGTCGTCCGGCCTAGTCGACATGAAGATCTAAGGAAGCCCTCCCATGGAAATCGTAACCCTCATCCAACCAACTGCCCCTAATGCAATATCTGGCGCGGCGCGTGGCTTTTCGCAGTTGACCGATAACATTGAGACGTTTCTGACGCTCCTGACGACGCAACTGCGCAATCAGGATCCGCTTAATCCGCTTGAGGTCGAAAAGTTTACCGAACAGCTCGTGCAATTCGCCTCCGTCGAGCAATCAATCAGTACAAATACGAATTTGGAAACCTTGATCCGTCTGCAATCCGCAGCCGGCAGGGAGTCAGCTATCGGCCTCATCGGCCGCACTGTTGTGACGGCAAGCAACGAGGCCGCTCTCACCGAGGCGTCAGACGCACGTTGGACCTACTCGCTGCCGCAAAGCGCCAGTGAGACAAGCCTTACTATCGTTGACGAAGCTGGACGGTCCGTCGCGACGCTTGACGGCGCCACTCGCGCCGGCGCGCATCAGGTTGTCTGGAACGGCCGGACCGACGATGGCGATAGCGCGGCGTCGGGGGTCTACCGCCTTGTGGTGACCGCGCGCGACGACGCGCGTCAACCTGTGGAACCAACCATTGAAGCCTTCAGACGGGTGAGCGGGCTTGATTTCAGCGACGGCCAGACGCGCCTCGAAACGGCAGCGGGGACAATTTCACTTGATGACGTCACGCGCGTCACCGATCAATAAGGAAAAGCGTCATGAGCCTGACGGGTATTTTTGCAATTGGCGTTTCAGGCGTTTCGGCATTCTCGAGCAGCCTTAGCGCAACGGCGTCAAACATCGCTAACAGTCAGACGGTCGGCTACAAGCGCGTACAAACTGATTTTTCTGACCTTCTGCCCTCATCAGGCGCGCCGGCTCGGAGCCCTGTAAGTTCCGGCGTTTCAGGCGCCGGGGTATCGGCCAACAACCGCCAACTAGTCTCGCAGCAGGGCGCATTGGTGCAATCGGCTACGACAACCAACCTTGCCATCGCAGGCGACGGCCTGTTCGTTGTCGCGCGGGCTGCGCAGCCAACGACCGGCGATGGCGGTTTCCTGTTCACGCGCGCAGGCGACTTTGCTGCAAATGCTCAAGGCGATCTAGTGAATTCGGGAGGCTTCTTTCTACAAGGCGCGCCGACCGGCGATAGCGGAGAAGCGCCGATCGGCGGCGCCTTAACGGGTCTTCAGACGGTTAACATATCTCGGCTTCCGGACGGCGTTGACGCCGCCGCACTCGGGGACCTGACAGCGATCGAAATTGATCCGCAGGGCTTTGTCATTGAATCGTTCTCAAGCGGCGAGTCGCGGACGCTCTACCGCATTCCGATCGCGCTCTTCGCTAACCCTGACGCATTGCAGGAGGCCGAGGCGACCGCTTTTCGCGCCTCCACAGCCGCCGGCCAGCCGCGACTTGTCGGCGCCGGCGTTGCGGAGGCGGGATCGATCTCTGGCGCTTCGCTGGAACAATCGACCGTCGATATCGGCTCCGAATTCTCGACCCTCATCCAAACTCAGCGCGCCTACGCGACCAACGCGCGAATTTTGTCCGTCGCCGACGAACTCTGGTCGCGCCTGAATGAGACAGCGGCGTAAAGAATACCGCACGCTCCGTGCGCCGATGTTCCAATTCGGGAAGCGAATATCCAAGTTTAATCAGCGCGTTATTGAAGACTTTACCCTAAGGTTTAGGCGTTTCTTAAAAGCGCGTCCTGTATGGTTGATTATGAAAGTTGCGTACTCCGAGGGACGAACCCGATGACTGTCGCCGCCTCTCACGTCGGCCCGCCGCGATCGAAAGAACCATACGTCATTGGCCCCGATGGGCTGCCGCTGACGTTGGCCGATCTGCCGCCAACCACGACGAAACGCTGGGTCATCCGCCGCAAGGCGGAGGTGGTCGCCGCCGTGCGCGGCGGCTTGCTGACGCTCGAGGAGGCATGCGAGCGCTATACGCTGACGGTTGAAGAATTTCTTGGCTGGCAGAAAGCGATCGATCAGTACGGCCTGCCTGGCCTGCGCGCGACGCGTGTTCAGCAGTACCGCGGCTAGGACTTAGGATTTACTCCGCTACGATTGGCTTCGCCCGCAATCACGCGCTGATTGCGGGTTTTCGGCAGTTTTGGTTACCGCTCTGCGCTCCAATCCCCGCTGGCCGCGCGAGCGAAACGCTTTCTTTACGACACACCGGGCAGAATTTGCCGGGTGCGAAGGAAAGTCTTCCTCGCAGCGATCAATTTCTGATCGCGTCAGGAGCGGTAGTGACGTGAACGAACTGGTAGCGCAATTGAGGGCGTTCGGGGCAGGCAGGCTCGCCGCTATCCTTGGCGTTGGTCTCGGCGTTGCGCTGGCGCTGGGCCTCATCGTCGCACGCATTGGCGAGGCCCCGCTCGGTATTCTTTACGCAGATCTCGACCTGCGGGACGGGGAAACGATCGTCGCTCAACTCGAACAGGATCGCATTCCGTTTGAAGTGCGCGAGATATCGGGACGCGTTACGATCCTGGCGCCGCGCGCCGACATCGCGCGCCTGAAGGTCTCGCTGGCAGCGGGGGGATTCGTCGCCCGTGGCGGCGGCGTCGGTTACGAAATTTTCGACACAACCGACGCTTTTGGGGCGACGTCTTTCCAGCAGAACATCAATCGTTTGCGCGCCCTCGAAGGTGAACTTGGCCGAACCATCGCAACCATTTCCGGCGTTCGCGCGGCGCGTGTTCATCTTGCGCTTCCTGAGCGCGAACTGTTCACCCGCGACCGTAAACCGGCAAGCGCCTCCATCGTCATCGACGCGCCAGGCGGTCTCGACGCCCGTGCTGTCAGAGCGATCGTTAATCTGACCGCCTCAGCTGTGCCCGAGCTTGCGCCTGCGCGCGTCACCATTCTCGACGCCGCAGGACAACTGCTTGCTTCGGGTTCGGGAGAAAGTGATATGATGGGCGGTGGCGTGGACGAGCGAACCGCCTCCGTCGAAACCCGCATCCGCCGGATGGTTGAAGAAATCCTGAGCCCGATCGTTGGCGCAGAGAACCTCCGCGTCCAGATTTCGGCCGATCTCGACTTTAACCGCGTCACGGAAGCGGCGGAAATCATCGACCCCGACAGCCAGACAGTACTTTCTTCGACTATTGTCGAGGAAGCAGGCAACACTGCGGATCCCGCCGGCGCGCGCGGCGTTACGATCGCCAACGCCTTGCCGGGCGTTGACGGCGTCGATCCGGCGGCAGGCGCGCTCGCGACGTCTTCGAACCGCCGGACGGAAGAAACGACGAACTATCTCGTTTCGCGCACCCAGAGAAACGCCGTACGCGAGCAAGGCGGCATGCGCCGTCTGTCGGTTGCAGTCGCCCTCAATGCAGCCACAGGGGCGCGCACGCCCGAAGAACTAGCGCAGATTTCTTCGCTTGTGCGATCCGCCGTCGGTTTCGACCCTCGACGCGGCGATCAAATCGAGGTTATTGAAGTGCCGTTTCAGGCGGCAATCGCGCCTTCCGGGCAACTTGTCGCCTCCGCGCCGATCCCCACCCCAGATGCGATGCGCCTGATTGAAATTGGCGCCTTGGCCGTCATGGGCTTTGCTCTGATCTTTTTCGTCTTGCGACCCATGCTTGCCATGGGTGGCGGCTTGGGCCGACCTACCCCTGAAGTAAATTCGGATATAGCGGCTGCCGCAATCGGGTCCTCGCCGCAGCCATCTGCGCCGCCAACGCTCGCCATTTCGCAAATTCTTAGCGAGACGAAACCGTCGTCCGCGCGACAGGTTGCTGAACAAATACGGGGCTATAACGACGAGGCCGCAGGCCTGCTGAAAAGCTGGATCAGGCAGTCGTGATGAACGCGCGCGCCATCGTTCGCATGAATGACCTGACCGGGCCTGAGCGGGCAGCCGTCATCATGCTCGCGCTTGGCGAAGACGCCAGCCGCCCGCTTTGGGCCTCGCTCGATGAAGACGAACTGCGCGAAGTCACTC
>CAZSBU010000039.1:6369-10470 GCA_964605055.1 uncultured Caulobacterales bacterium
GTCTTCGCTCGGCTCGGTTTCCGCCGATGTCGTCGAAGAGCTTCTCGCCGAGTTTGTCGGCAATATTTCCGCTACCGGGTCAATCATGGGAACGGCGGCGTACACCCAGCGTTTCTTGCGCAAGGTGCTGCCGTCGGACAAAGCCAACCTCGTCCTTGAAGATATCAAGGGACCAGCCGGCAAAACAATGTGGGACAAGCTCGCCAATGTTAATGAGCGCGTACTGGCCGGTTATCTCAAAGGCGAACACCCTCAAACCGTCGCAGTCATTCTGTCTCACGTTCGCCCGGAGCATGCTGCAAAAGTAATTGCTGCGCTTCCCGACCTCTTTGCCGAAGAAGTGATCGGTCGCATGCTGACATTGGGACCGGTGCAAAAGGACGTGCTCGACCAGATCGAGCAGACCCTGCGAACCGAGTTTATTACCGCCTTGTCGCGCGGCGAGGACCGCGATCCCTACCAGTCGATGGCGGAAATCTTCAATAATTTTGACCGCCCCGCCGAGCGGCGTTTCCTTGAAGCGCTTGAATTAAAGAACCCCGCCGCGGCTGATCGCATTCGCGCGCTGATGTTCGTATTTGAGGACCTCCTTCTTCTCGGCGCTCAGGACGTACAAAAACTCCTCCGGGTCGTAGACAAGGGTATGCTCGCGGTCGCGCTGAAGGGCGCTCGGCCAGAAGTGGCTGATCATTTCTATCGCAACATGTCCGAACGGGCCGCAACTATCCTAAAGGACGATATCGATATCCTCGGCCCCTTGCGTCTACGCGAGGTCGACATGGCTCAGCAGCGAATCGTTGAACTCGCGAAGCGACTTTCCGATGACGGCGAGATCGTATTGAGCAAATCGCAAAGCGAAGAGTTGGTGTACTGATATGGCGCGGCCACAAACCAAGCCCTTTTCCTTTCCTGACCTCAACGCTGCGCCGCCTGCAGCGCCCACTGCTGCGCCTACCGCCACCTCGATACTGGCAGACATTGAAGCTGCGCGCGCACAGGGCGTTCTTGAGGGGCGAAAACTGGCGATGGAAACCATCGCCGCTGAGGAAGCCGCAGCGATCGCGCGGATCGCCGATGCATGCGCGATGCTGCTGCAGCAATCGCAAGCGCTCGCCGCCATAAAAGCTGAGATTAGCGCTCAGTGTGCAGTTTTTCTGAAATCCTTTGCTGCCAATCTCGCCGCCAAGCGCGAGGTTGACCTTGCGATGAACCTGCTTGAGCGGCTTCATCTGTCTCCCAACAATCGCAAGCCCGCTACCCTTCACCTGAGCGCAAAAAACTTCTCTCGCCTCAGCGCAAGTCTAGGAAAGCGACTGAGCGAAACTGGATTGACCGACATCGTCACGCTCGCGCCAGACAAGACGCTGAGAGCCGGCGAATGTCGGCTTGCTTGGCATGATGGTCAGGCGCGCTGCACCTTAGCGGAGATCACAGCCGCCGTCGCCAAAATCTTTCCTGAAGCGCCGCATTCCACGGAGAAGCACCAGTGAGCGACCCAGCAGCCGCCGACTCGGATATCGATTTTCTTCCCGAACTCGCTTCGTCTCAGACAGACGCGCAAGCGTCGTCGATGAACGACCCTGGGCTTTTGAAAAGTATCTACGACATCCCGATCAAAGTGACAGCGGTTCTTGGCAAAACCCGCCTTCCCATCGCTTCGCTGATGAAGCTGGGACCAGGATCGGTGATTGAGCTTGATCGCAAGGTTGGCGAACCGATTGATCTTTACGTCAACGATCGGCTCATCGGCCGCGGCGAACTCGTTATGATGGACGGCGAACTCGGCGTCACTATGACCGAAATCGTAAAAGAACGCGAAGTCTAGAACAGGATATTCACGTCATGCGGCTACTCATCGTCGGCGGATATTCCGGTCAATTGTCGGCTGCGGCGCGGATCGCCATGGATCGCGGCGCACGCGTTGCATTTACGCCAGATGTAGAGCCAGCGATGAACGCGCTGCGCAAGGGTGAAGGCGCGGACCTCATCATGATCGACGTGCGGCTGAACATCGCCGCATTGATCGCTGCGCTGACCGCTGAGCGCATCGCCATCCCCGTCGTTGCTTGCGGTGTTAAGTCAGACGCAGATGCGGCCGTGGCGGCGATACGCGCGGGCGCGCGCGAATACATTCCACTGCCGCCAGATGCTGAGCTCATTGCTGCGGTGCTTGAGGCGGTCGCCGAGGAGAGCAATGACATGATCGCGGCCGACCCTGCGATGAAGCGCGTCATTGCGCTCGCTGACCAGGTTGCCGCATCAGAAG
Organism: uncultured Caulobacterales bacterium; assembly: GCA_964605055.1. GTDB lineage: Bacteria > Pseudomonadota > Alphaproteobacteria > Caulobacterales > Parvularculaceae > Amphiplicatus. The sequence continues at coordinate 8,636 of CAZSBU010000039.1, forward strand.
CATCCATTCTCATCACCGGCGAGTCCGGCGTTGGCAAGGAAGTCATCGCGCGATATCTGCACCGTAAGTCACGGCGCGCAGATCGACCTTTTATCTCCATCAATTGCGCAGCAATTCCCGAGAACCTTCTGGAGTCGGAATTGTTCGGTCACGAGAAAGGCGCGTTCACGGGGGCTGTATCGCGTCGGATCGGCAAGTTTGAGGAAGCCGACGGCGGGACGCTGTTACTCGACGAAATCTCGGAGATGGATATCCGTCTGCAGGCAAAATTGCTCCGTGCGCTGCAAGAGCGCGTGATTGATCGTGTAGGCGGCGGCAAACCCGTGAAGGTCAATATTCGGGTAATCGCGACATCGAACCGTGACCTCGTTGCTGAGACGCGCAAAGGCGCATTCCGCGAAGACCTGTTCTTTCGCCTGAATGTGGTCAATCTCGATGTGCCGCCGCTGCGCAATCGCCCGGCTGACATTCTAGCGCTTGCTGAGCATTTCGCGCGTAAATATGCGAGCTTGAATGGCGCGCCGCACCGCCCGCTGTCAGAGGGCGCGCGCCAAGCGGTTGTCGGCGCGTCGTGGCCGGGTAATGTGCGTGAGCTGGAAAACGCCATACACCGCGCCGTAATTCTCGCTTCCGGCGAAGAGATCGACCGCAGCGCGATCCGGTTGCCGAACGGCGCCGAGATGGACCGCGCGAGTGCATCGCGTACTCCTGCCATAGAGGGTGAAAAGCCCGAATTGATCGGCCGAACGGTTGCCGAGGTGGAACAGCAGCTCATTCTCGAGACGCTCGATCACTGCCTTGGAAATCGCACGCACGCCGCCACCATTCTGGGCATCTCGATCCGAACTCTCCGCAACAAGTTGAAACAGTATACTGAGGACGGCGTCAGGGTTCCGGCCCCCGGGGCCGAGCGCGCCAGCGCCTGAATTGAGTTTCCTGAATTGAAGCGCCTGCCGCGAGCGCCCGGTTCAACCGGTTCGATCTTTAGGCCAAGCAGTTAACTGGAAAGTGCGCACCATGGCAGAAGCCATGAGCTCCATCAGACGACTTCTCCAACCGCAGAATTTGCGCGCCATGCTGCGCGGCGACGTTCTGTTCGCAACAGCGATCATGAGCATCCTTGCATTGCTTGTGCTGCCAACGCCGCGCTGGCTTCTCGACATTCTTCTAGCGAGCTCCGTGACCTTTTCGGTCATGGTCTTGATGGTCGCGCTGTTTACGCGGAAAGCGCTGGAATTCTCCACATTCCCGTCAATTCTCCTGATTGCAACGATGTTCCGTCTTGGCCTCAACATCGCCTCGACGCGTCTCATCCTTTCCAAGGGACATGAGGGACCGGACGCAGCAGGCGGCGTGATCGAGGCGTTTGGCGGCTTTGTGATGCAAGGCAATTTCGTCATTGGCATTATCGTTTTCGCGATCCTCGTTATCGTGAATTTCGTTGTCATTACGCGGGGCTCAGGCCGGATCGCCGAGGTGGCGGCGCGGTTTTCGCTTGACGCGATGCCCGGCAAACAACTCGCTATCGACGCCGATCTTTCTGCCGGCATGATAAACGAAACCGAAGCGCGGGCGCGGCGGCGCGGCCTCGAAGATGAAGCGAATTTCTACGGCGCGATGGACGGCGCCTCGAAGTTCGTGCGCGGCGACGCCATTGCCGGTCTACTCATTACGCTGATCAACATCATCGGCGGCGTCATCATCGGCGTTGCGCAGAACGGCCTGACGCTTGCTGAAGCAGGCGAGACCTATACCCTGCTGACAGTTGGCGACGGACTTGTCAGCCAGATACCCGCTTTGATCGTCTCGGTAGCAGCCGGCCTGCTCGTATACAA
>CAZSBU010000039.1:10480-15675 GCA_964605055.1 uncultured Caulobacterales bacterium
GGCTCGTTTCTATCGTTCTCGCAGTGATCGCGATCCTGCCAGGCATGCCGTTTGCGCCATTCATGCTGCTCGCAGCAGCCGTTGGCGCAAGCGCGGCGGCGATCGAACGAACCCAGCGGCGGCGCGATAAGGCTGAAAAGGCGGCAACCCGGCAAACCGCCCGTCAGAGTGCGGAGGATGAGCCCTCTTCCATGCTGGCGATGGATGACCTGCGGATTGAGCTTGGATATGGCCTCCTCGCGCTGATCGCCGACGGTTCTGGGCCGAAGCTGCCTGACCAGATCAAGGCGTTGCGCCGCGCCATCGCGCAGGAAATCGGCTTCGTGACACCGCCCGTACGTATTCTCGACAACATGCAGCTCGAACCAAACGAATACGTTATTCGGCTGAAAGAACAGGAAGTTGGTCGCGGCGCGCTGCGGCCGGGGCTGTTTCTCGCGATGGATCCGACCGGGCGCCGCATTGATCTCGCGGGAGAGCGCACAACAGAACCTGCCTTTGGCCTTGAGGCGCTCTGGATCGACGACAGCCAGCGCCAGACGGCAACCCTGCGCGGGCTTACGGTCGTTGACGCCGCGACCGTTCTGACAACCCATCTAACAGAAATAATCCGCGCTGAAGCGCCGGCGCTTCTTTCCTACGCCGAGACCCGCAAACTTCTCGATGCGCTGCCCGACAAGCACCGCAGTCTCGTCAACGACCTGATCCCATCGCTCGTTTCCGTGTCGACAGTACAGCGCGTCTTGCAGTCTCTGATTGCCGAGCGGGTATCCATCCGCGACCTTCCCGCAATCCTCGAAGCGCTCGCCGAATCGGCCCCGCAATCGACGGCGGTTTCTACGTTAACGGAGCATGTGCGCGCGCGGCTCGCGCGACAGATTTGCGGCGCGCTGAAAGGCGGCGATGGCTTCGCTTCGATCGTCACACTATCAAGCGAATGGGAGCGAGAGTTCGCCGAAAGCCTAGTCGGCCATGGCGATCAGCGACAACTCGCAATGGCCCCATCCCGACTTCAGGAATTTGTCGCGGCAGCGCTTCGCCGACTAGAAGAAGCTGCCGGCGCCGGACACGCCGCAGCGCTGGTGACGAGCGCCGCCGCGCGGCCTTTCGTCCGGGCGGTGCTGGAGCGGGTCCGACCCCACACGCCAGTCCTCTCGCAGAACGAAATCCACCCCCAGTTGCGCCTGCGCAGCCTTGGTCAGGTTTGACGTCAGGCGGACCGTAGCCTGTCCTAATGCACAATGTTGACCCTTGCCGCCACGCCGTTACGCGCGGATACTCTGCAACGGGTGCTGGAGAGTTGAGTTGTCAATCATGAGGTTCATCGCCGCCGACGCGGACGCCGCCCGTGCCAAGGCGCGCCGGGCTTTGGGCGATGGCGCTTACATCATGTCAGTCAGAAACCTGCCAAGCGGGGATGTTGAGGTCTCAGCCTCCGACCAGCCCCATGCGGAAACGCCGATCGGCGTCCGCCCCGTTGCCAGAACGGGCGAGTCTCCAGAACGCGCGCATTCAGGCGCAAGGCTTTCCGAGCCGATGGAACAGAAATTCGCCGAAGACGCGCTGTCCCGCCTTAAAGGCGAGCTTTCAGGCGGCGGGCGGCGCGCGAGCCATCTCGATCCCACCGTGCGCTCATCACAGGGCTGCGTCGCTGTGCTGGAAATGCATGGCATTACCGGCGCTCTTTTAGGCGCGCTGATTGAGGCTGCGGGGCGTGCGCGCATCGACGACGACCAGCATCGGCTCGAGACCGCTTTTGCAGAAGTGTTCAGCTTTGCGCCTCTGCCCTTGGGACCCGGCGCGCCGATCATGCTCATCGGACCAACGGGGGCCGGCAAGACGTCTTGCTCAGCTAAACTCGCGGCCGCCGGCATGGCGCGCGATGGATCGGCTTTAATGATGACGGCTGATATTGGCCGCGCCGGCGCGATGGATCAGGTGCGCACCTATTCCGACTCGCTCGGGGCCGATTTCGCCTTTGTCGAAACGCCGCTCGACGTCAAGCAAACGCTCCGTACACGGCGCCCTGGGGGCGCCGTCATTCTTGATACGCCAGGCGTCAGCCCCTACGACCCCGGCGATGTCGCTGCGCTACGCACGTTCCAGGAAGCCGCAGCCGCAGACTCGGCGCTGGTCTTGCCCGCCTGCGGCGATCCGGACGAACATCGTGACTGGGCGACCGCCTTCGCCGAAATTGGCGTGCGGCGAATGATCATTACCAAGTTCGACGCAACCCGCCGCGTCGGGGCCGCGCTTGGAGCGGCGTTCGCTGGCGGGATGAGCCTCGCCTTTTTTTCTGAAAGCCCGTTCATTTCGGACGGTTTGCTGCCGGCGACCCCCCACTACGTCGCGCGGCGGCTGCTGGCCTCGCGCCCCGGGCGGATCGCCTGACGGGGGGCTTCGCCTTCGTTCAGGTCGGCGGCGTGAGTTGCTTCAGCATGACATCGCGCGCGGAATTGATCTTGGCGGCTAGATAGTCCGACCCGCCGCGATCGGGATGCATGGCGCTGATCAGACGTCGATGCGCCGCCCGGATTTCGTCGGCGGAGGCTCCAGCCGATACGCCAAGAATGAGCGCCGCCTCCTCTGCACGAAGGACGAGGGAAGATTTCGCCGGTGCGGCGCCTGGCTCGGCTCCCGGAGCCGTTGATTTCATCTGTCCGCCAATCTGCCGGGCGCGCCATACTTCGATTGCCGAGATGCCGCCGGTCGCTACGACCAGCATCAGGGCGAGCGGAAAAAGCTTCGCCGCGAGCAAAACCGCGAGCACGCCCAAGAAGCCAACAGCCTTGGCGATCGTCAGCGTCGGATTGATGTTGCCGTTTGCCGGACGACGCCCAGCGCGCACAAGCAAAACGATCGCTGCGATCGCCGCCAGACAAATGGAAATAAATCCGATCATTGTTGAAATGTCATGCGATCCGGGTGATCCGTCGCTTTTTTGCAATCTAGGCGTGATCGCGCGTGCTGCTAGCGGGAGTCGCGAGAATGCCTGAATGCGTCTCGCTCCGAAAGCCCGGCGAGCCCCGTCAGGCTGCGGCCGTTGTTCCGCTCGGATCGCCTGCGGAAGCCGCGTCGACAACCCTGCGGGGAAGATTAAGCGTCGCGATCAGCGAACGGATCTCGAGCCGCGCCGTCACATGGCTCATGGTTGTTAACCGAACGGGCGCTTCTGGTCCGCCCAAGTCCAACAGTGTCAGGCCCATCGGGAACAGTTCGCGATAGATGACCCGATCGCCGAAGCCGCGCGCCAATCGGAATCCGATCCGGTTCGACAGATCGTCCAGCTTTTCGCCGACGTTACGCTTGTTATTGGCGCGCGTCGCCGACAGCCGGTTGCGCATGACAACCCAGTCGATCGTTCCGCTCACTCCTGACATCGCCCGCCGTTTGCGCGCCTCCCAGACCATCTCGCTATAAAGGCTGGGGCCGACGACCTGACCCGTAGCGGGATTGATCCGGGCGAGCAGATCAAAATCGACGAAGCTGTCGTTGAGCGGCGATACGATCGTGTCGGCATGGGCATGCGCAAGACGAGACAGATGCGTATCCGCACCCGGACAATCGATAACGACGAAATCGCAATCCTGCAGCGTCTCAAAAGCGGCGTAGAGATTGGCGGTCTCTTCCTTCCGCGAAGCCTCGCGGCTGTCCGCCGTAGAAGCCGCAACACCCGGCTGCACAGGAAAAAGAAGATCGACGCCTTTTGTCGCTTTGAAGTTACGGCGGTTCTCCAGATACCGCCCGAGGCTCTTCTGGCGCATATCGAGGTCGATCGCGCCGACCTGGTGGCCGGTCTTCAGTAGCGCCACAATAATGTGCATGGCGGCGGTCGATTTTCCCGATCCGCCCTTTTCATTCCCGAGTACGATGACATGCGTCACGGCAAACCTGACTTTATGTTTTCCAACCGTGGGCGAAGCCCGGCGGCGCGAATTTCGGTTAATGACGGGATGACGACGCGGCCCTCCCGGCGCCGGCAGGTTTCTTGCTCTGGTTTGGCGCGACCTGTCGAGCTTTGATTATTGGCTGGACGATCGCATGATTCTCGCAGAGGGATGGCATGTCGCCGATGCTACTGTTGCGCTCATTAGTCGTGATTCTGTTTGGCGCACTTGCCTCCCTTAGCGCCGCGCGGGCCGAAATCATGATCTCGCCCTTGCGACAAGTTCTCACGCCAGCGACCGGCTCGGTTGTCTATGACGTGTCCAATCCCTCGGACCGCATCGTCTCAGGCCGCGTCTCATGGCGCGACTTGACCGCTCAAACGGACGGCTATCGGCCCGCGACGCCTGAAGAACGCACGGGCATAAGCGCGGCGCCGTTCCTTACCGTCGAGCCGGCGTCTTTCCGGCTTGAGCCGGGCGCCCGTACGCAAATTGTGATCCGGCTTCGTAACGTTTCGCTGCCGGCGGGCGAACGGCGGTCGCACTTAATGATCGAGACCGACGCCGTCCGCACGCCGCTTATCCGGGCGAGTAGCGGGCTGGAAGTTGACATCAAGATGGGAGTCTCAACGCCGGTCATCTTGCGGGACGGTCCAGTGCTGAGAGGGCGGCAGCCCGACATTTCATTCGGCCGCTCCCGCTTGTTGCGCGATCATGGAGGCGGCCTCGAACTCGAAACCCACCTCGTACGCAACGGCAGTTTTTCTTCGTTCGGCGCGCTTCAGGTCGAATTTGTTGAGGCGGGCGCACACGCCGCCACACCCGACATTCTGGCGAGGCTCGACAATGTAGCCGTTCACGCCGACGCTGCGGAGCGGCTCATTACGATGGCGCTCACGCGGGCTAGTCTTCCGGCGGGGACGCTTACGATAAGGTATACCGGGGCAGGCGAATACGCGGGGCATCCGTTCGCCTCGAAATCATTCGAGGTCGACGCGCCAGACTGATCGCTAGCGCAGCGTCGCCATCGATAAACGTTCGCCGCCGAAGCTGGTGACCCGGCAGTAAAGGCCCTTGCCGACGAGTGCGGAGCAAAGCGAATTCGCTTTTTCCTCGGACGCAAAACCGCCGCCAATCAACCTCAGAAAGACACCCTTCTCAGCGACTGACACGCGCTCTATGCGCGGTTCAAGCAGCCCGAGTTCGTCAGGGTTCTCGCGTTGCAGTTTGCGCCAACCGGCTTGCGCTTCTTCCTGACCGCGATAAGAGGCAAGATGGACGCCCCAAAGAACGCTCGATAACTGAATT
>CAZSBU010000040.1:0-736 GCA_964605055.1 uncultured Caulobacterales bacterium
AACTTTCACAAGTGTTGTTAAACTTAATTAAAAATGCTCACGAGTCTGGGTCACCGCCCAGCGAAATCCGAGTATGCATTCAAGAGAATGTCACCAGTCACAAAATAGATGTGCTGGATCGCGGCAGCGGGTTTACCGACCATACCTTAGCCCACGCCTTACTGCCGTTTTATTCCACCAAGGCTCAAGGTACTGGCTTGGGGCTGTCGTTGAGCAGGGCCTCATCAAGCCGGGGACGATGCTTTACGCCCCCAGAAAAGCGTGCGCCGCGCGCGTAAAGGCTGACGGCTCTATCGCCGTGATCGACCCAGCTTCGGATAAATCCGCCGCGCGAGAAAGCGCGCAAGGATCGATCCACAAGATGGGCGCCCTCGTGCAAAATGCGGCGGCGTGCAACGGCTGGACATTCTGGCACTTCGAAGCCGAGACGGGCCTGAAGCCCATCGACTTCCTGCGCGATAAAATGCGCCGTAACCTGACGACCTAAAGTTCGACGCAGGCAAGCAAATCTGCTAAATGAAAAAGGGGCCGGCGAACCGGCCCCTTCTCTATTTATTGATAGCCGAAGAGCCTATTCAGCAGGCGTGAAGCGCATCTCAACTACCCAACGCAATGGGAACGCGTTGAGCGGACCGCCAGCCGTCGACAGGAACGAATTCCCGACGGCGCCCGAGGTGCTGAGGCCGAGCAGCGGCGGCAGCCCGCTGTCACCCGTGTTGAAGTCGTTCTTCGCTTC
>CAZSBU010000040.1:746-6122 GCA_964605055.1 uncultured Caulobacterales bacterium
CGAGGAAAAGATCGAGCGTCGGATCGGCCGCGAGCGCATCGCGGACATTGACGCTCAACTGTTCTGCATCTTCAAGGAAGAACGGCGTGGAATCGCCGTCCTTGCCGACGAAAGGCGTTTCCGAGCGGATCGGAGAAGCAAGATCGACTTCTGCCTGGCCCGCAACAACGCGGCCGTAATAGAGCCCAGCCCGTTCGAAGATACCGACAGTCGACGCATCGAACACGCCGGTCCGGAACAGGCCAGTCGTCAACGTGGCCCCACCGTTCAGCTGAGCGAGCACAGCCGCATTGCTGAAGCGCTCGGCGTAGACGACGTTGGGAACGCCGATCGCCGCGCCAGTGCCGATATTGGTAAGCGGACCAGCGTTGCGAAGCACGTTATTCCGGTTCGTTACGAAATCGATACCAGACTGGTTGCGCCCGTTGGCGACCGAAACCGGCACGGACTGACCCGGATTGGTTTCGACGTCCGTCTCCAGCGGACGGGAGCCTCGGCCTTCCTCGGGGAAGTTCGCCTGTCCCAGAATGCCGCCGATTTGCGCAGTGATAGAAATGTTGCCCGGAGCCGCCGGTTCCCCGTCAAGCGCCTGCAGGCGCAGGCGGTAGGTGCCGCGCGGCACCGGAATCTGATAGCGATCGTCGATGATCGAGTTCGTCAGATCCCCTACCAATACGCTGACCCCGTCCGGACTGAAGGCGCGCGCCGTGCCAGAATAGCCCGACACCAGCGTGCGTTTTGTGTTGACTGCTTCCGCCTGAACGTTAGCGCCAAGAACGCCGAAGCCGTTCTGCGTAACGGATCCTTCAATGACAGCAAAACGGCTGGTGAACCGGATATCGCCCGGCTGGAGGGCGGCGATGCCGGAAGCGGCGCTGCCTTCTGGGTAGATGAATGACGACCATGCGATATCATCGTCGTGCAACGTGCGCGTGGTCTCCTCGGCGCCGATGTCGTCGATGTCAATGAACGGGAACATGGTCGAGCCCGACCCATCTGTCGACGAGATCTGGTTGATCAGGCTGTGCGCAAGACCGTGGGAGTGGCCAAACTCGTGAACCGCAACCGCCTCGATGTCGGTCCCCCGCGGGCCGGCGCCAATCGTCGAGCTTGGCGTTGTTTCCCAGAAGATGCCGTTTGCCACGAGGCGATTGTTGAACTGAACGTCATTGTCGAGAATGGTTCCCGCCCTGTAGAAGCCGGCTGGAAACTTGGTGCGCCCATCCGGACCGATGAAGCAGGAGTTGGTTCCCTCAACGGCCGGATCGAAGACGTCGGCGATGCCGTCGCCATTGATGTCGTCGCCAGGCAGGAACTCAGCATCTTCCTGAAGGGATGTGCTTGGCGAGCTGGCAAGGAATCCCGATCCCGGCGGCGTCTCAAAGGTCAGCTCGTTGATGAAGTCGAATGACCGGGTGCCGTTATTCAGTGTTCGTACCGAGTCAATATTCATCTCGATATATGAGGTTGGGATTTCATTCCAGCTGTCGAAGCCGGCCTGCAACGCGTCTTGCGTCGCCTCAAGCGAAACCGGGCCGCCAACGCCGGCCGGCAGGATTGTATCAAGCGTGTAACGCACCGAGGCGCAGCGCTCGTCCCAGAAGATGCCGACAATTTCGACGTCTTCGAAACCGGGGATGAAGTTCGACTCGCCCGTAAAATTGAATGTGTCGAGGCGACCGCCGGCGTAAACCGGGCTCGCGATCGCTAGCGCCGTGGCGCAAAGCAGAATTTTTTTTCATGATGTAGCTTTCTTGAGTTCGATGAATGATGGAATTTGCGCTGGCTCAGTCGGCAATTGGCTTGCCACGGCCTTTCGCTTTCGCCGCCTTGATGCGTTGTTTCATTTCCGCAACAGACGTCGGCTTGCCACCGTTTCCGCGCGCGACCATGGCTTCGCCGTCTGGCGTTGTGACTATTTCCATCACCCCTTGAGAGAAGCCCGTTACCTGAAAGGCGCCGGCTTCCGCACTGTTTTCAACAAAGAAAAACGCTCGCTCGCCCACAAGAAGAGTTGGCGCCCCTGGCCAGGTTTCGCCAATTTTGAAACGCCCGATCTGCGCCGTTCCGCCAGGCGTCAAAATCGTCAACGTCGATTCTGCGCTTCCGACAACAGAGTCTGAAACAGCGACAGTCGCATACGTTACGATGCCATTTTCCGTTTGCTCAGAGCGCGTGGCGGTAACTTGTCCGTCTACCACCAAAGCTGAATCCGCAACCAGTTCGTCAAAGCTGAGTTTCACGAACGTGGTCGCATTGGCGCCGACCACGCCGACCATAAAAGCCGCCCCCGCTAGCGCGGTTAATCCGAAATTTCTGATTTTCACTAGTTTCTCCTGTTGAGACATTGAGGCGACACGCAATGATGCGTCGAGATAGTCTCGTCAGTCGCCTAAAACGGAATCGAATATCGTCCCTGTGCGCATATCATTGGCTAGTCAGCACGATTTGTAAACGACAGAAACGCGCGCATGCTGATATTGTGATCGACTTTTGAAACGATTCATCTTTATACTGATATATTGCGGTGCGGCATAATTCGCGCGTGAGGCGATAAATGAAACGGATTGAATACTTTATGTGGCGGTGGGCGCAACTCTTGCGCGCAACGGCTTCACAAAGTGTGATGATATAACGTACACAAATATTTTCACGCTTGGATATCAATATCGCATGTTTGGGGCTCTTAACGGGATTGCGGCAAGCCGCCGACCACACAGATTTGAGGCGCGCGTAAATGCATTACGCGTTGGAACTTGGCGCCTGATCAAGTCAGGCGCGCTCAACGAACGGTCAAAAGCGGATTTCCAGAATGCGTTTGAGGACGTTAAAGGCCGCTCATTCAATGGGCTTCAGCAGTTCGAGCGCCGCCGCAGTCATCGCTTCGACGCCGACTTTCAACGTCGGCTCAACGACGGGCGCGAAAAACGGAGAGTGATTCGCCGGAGGCAGCGGCCCCTTGCCATCGAGCGCTGCCTGAAACGCATCTGGATCGGCGCCGCCCGTCCAGAACATGAAGGCGGGTATCTTCTCTGGCGTACGGGAAAACCGGCTGAAATCTTCTCCGCCCATGCTTGGGCGCCGGGTCGCGATCTTGTCGTCGCCAAGGCTTGCCGTAATGGCTGCGACAACGCGCGAAGTGAGTTCCGGTTCGTTATAGGTCGCGGGCGTGTAGTCCGGTTCGGACGTAACCACCGGCATGAGGTCCTCCGGTAATCCTGCTGAGAGCGCTTGCGCCCGCGCGATGCGCTCGATGCCCTCGATCAAGTCGGTCCGCACGCTGTCTTCATAAGAACGCACAGTAAGTTTCAACCGCGCCTCGTCCGGTATGATGTTGTGCTTGTAGCCGGCGTTGAAAGCGCCAACTGTCACGACGCCTGAGTCGAGCGGGTCCGTTTCGCGCGAAACGAGCGTTTGCAGCGCGTTCACCCCGTCATCGGTCGCGTGCAGCATGATCGGGTCCTTGCCCGTATGCGGCGCCGAGCCGTGCGTGCCAACGCCCTTGACGAGAATATCGACGCTGTCCGTGTTGGCGAGCGCAAAGCCGGGCGTATAAGCGACTTTACCCGCTGGATCCCAGCCAGACGTATGCTGAGCGATGACGAAATCCGGTTTCGGGAATTTCTTGTAGAGCCCATCCTCAAGCATCGCTCGGGCGCCGAGGCCGATTTCTTCCGCAGGCTGACCGATTAGTATCAGAGTGCCCGACCATTGATCCTTCATCGCGACGAGGCGGCGCGCAGCGCCAATCAGAATGGCCATGTGGCTGTCATGGGCGCAGGCGTGCATGACCGGCGCCTCCTGCCCGAAATAGTCCTGCGAGACGACCTTGGAGGCGTAAGACAATCCGGTTTTTTCTTCGAGCGGTAGCGCATCCATGTCGGCGCGGATCATGAGGGTCGGTCCAGCGCCGTTTTCCATCACCGCTACGACGCCATACCCGCCAACGCCGGGGAGCACGGATCCGGCGGATTCCTTCACCTTCGCCTTCACCCATTTGTCGCCGACGCCGGTCGTCACGTTAAAGCCGAGCGAGCGAAGCTCGGATGCGACCCGCTTTGAACTTTCAATCTCCCGAAAGGAAAGCTCCGGGTTCTGATGGAAGTATTCATAGAGCGACTTCACATACGGATAGTCCGCCGCAACATCGGCTCGGAGATCAGCCGACGCCTCGCCAGAGAGGAGCGCGGCCGTTGCGCAAATGGCGAGAAGGGATCTTTTCATGAAGCGTTCCTTTGTAGCCCCCGCTGGCCCCCGGGGCGCGATGAATAGGCGGTATACCTAAGGGCTCGTCGACGCCGGCCGTTCATAGGTAAAATCAACGATTGGCATCGGCCCATCTGGCAGGCCGGCATTCTCTTTTTCGGAAGATACCATGGCCCGGATCGACTGGCGCAGCAACGCGCCGTCGATGACGACGCCGTCCTTGATGATCGTCTCGATGCCGCCTGTTCGGACCGGCTGGTTGGTTTCGGGGTCGAGGCGGATATGACCGGTGGCGTAGAGCGTCTTCAGGTTCGCCAGCGGATTTTCCGCCGTGATTAAAAGATCGGCTTTCTTGCCAACCTGCACGGATCCAATGTCGCTTTCGGCGCCCAGGATCTGCGCGCCGGTGAGCGTCGCCGCCTTCATCACTTCAAGCGGATGAAAGCCGGCCTCCCGCAACAGCTCCAACTCCTGCACGAAGCCAAAACCATAAGTCGAATAGATGTATCCGGCGTCCTCCCCGACGCCGACGCGCCCGCCGCGATTCTTGTAGTCGTTGATGAAGTCCATCCATGGACCGTAATTTGCGCGCCAGGCCGCCTCTTGCTCTGTGCCCCAATCGAACCAGTAGGAACCGTGCGCATTGCGGTCGGGGGCGAAAAACTTCCACAATGACGGCATTGTGTATTCGTCATGCCATTCCGCACGGCGCGAACGCATCCAGTCGCGACTTGCAAGATAGATTGAGAAAGTCGGCACGATGGCGAATTCACGTTCCAGCAATGTCGACATCACGAAATTCCAGCGATCGCTGCCGCGCGGCGCGGCTTGCGCCCACAGGCCGCCCGCCGCCTCGAACCGGTGCTGTTCGTCCTGATAATTATAGTCGAGCGGATAGGCCTGAAGGCTGCGGTCGTCGAACAAGGCTTCGGGCAGACCGTACCAATGCTCCATTGAGCCAAGGCCGCGCGCAGACGTATCGAGAACGTCCGCATGCGCGACGTCGATTTGCGCATGATGCATGGTCGACTTCAGGCCCTGTTTTTTCGCTTCATCAAGACCTGCCCAGAGAATTTCCGCGGGGGCGCCAAAAAATTTGACGCCCTTCGCCCCGTCTCTCTTCAACTGGCGGATGCGCGCGCGCGCGTCCTCCGGCGAATTCACTGACTC
>CAZSBU010000040.1:6132-9371 GCA_964605055.1 uncultured Caulobacterales bacterium
CAGCCGTCCATTTCGCGCCTTTTTCATTGCCGAGTTCCCGGACGGTCGTGATCCCGTGCGCAAGCCAGAGCTTGAAGACGTAATCCGCAGGCACGCCCTGGCCCGTCTCTGGCGTGTGAATGTGACCGTGCAAATTAACAAAGCCCGGCATCACATATTTTCCGTGGGCGTCTATTTCCCGTCCGCCGCGCGCCTCGGGACGGCGCTGCGGGTTGATCGGCAATCCCGGCGCGCCGACGGGCGAGATGGCGACGATGCGGTTGCGTTCAACGACGATATCGACGGGGCCCGTTGGCGGCGCCCCTGCGCCATCAATGAGCGTCGCGCCGCGTATGATGAGCCGGTCGAAGGGGCCCTCCCCCATGTCTCGCGGCTTCGTATCGGGCGGCACGGCGAGCGCGGTCGCTGCGGACAAGCCAAAGGAGACGGCGAACAGCAAGGCAAACAAATTCAATTGACGCATTAACTCGGCTTGCCCCTTCACGATGATGCTTCGAAACGTCCCGGCCACCGCCGGCGTGATAGCTCTCGTCTTCATCTTATGACGCGGATTGGCCCTGTTAGCATATGCCGATGCGCAGCGTTTTGAGCCCCGACGCGCCGATTGTGATCAAAACGGGCTTGACTACAACCGTAGTTGGTCGTATCGATTACGCCTGTAGTTGCAAGGGACGCCCGATTGTCAGAAAAAATCACCCAAGCCGAACTCGACGTTATGGACGTGCTCTGGACGCAATCGCCCCAGCCCGCGACCGATATCGCGGCGCATCTGGCGGAACGAAAAGACTGGAGCGCCCAGACCGTCAAGACGCTGCTGAGCCGTCTCGTTGAGAAGGGCGCCGTCGCGCATGAGCCGGACGGCAGACGTTACCTTTACCGCCCCACGCTCACCCGCGAGAGCTACGCCCGCGAGGCCGCCGCCACGTTCATTGATCGGCTGTTCGACGGACGCGCCGCTCCGCTCGTCGCAAATCTCGCCGAGACCGGCAGACTGACCGATGGGGACATTGCAGAACTCGAAGCCATGCTGAAGGAGCTGAAACGTGGTCGCTAGCGATATCGCCGCCTGGCTTATTGAAACGAGCTTCGCCGTCAGTGCGCTGATGCTTCTGGTTCTCGCGCTGCGAAAGCCGGTCGCCGCCCGTTTTGGTCCGGAAGCCGCGTATCTGTTGTGGCTTGCCCCGGCGCTGCGCCTCGTCGCGCCGGAATTTGCGATCCTGCCGCGCGCCGCTGGACCGGCCGCCGAACCGCAAGTCATCGCGCCACTGCTCGCCGCTTATGACCCGATATATAGCGCCAGCGTCGCGCCGGCGTCTTACGACGCTGCGGCTTCGATAAGCGGAATACCGGGATGGACGGCCGGTTGGGCCGCAACGCTGATAGCCGTCTGGGCCATCGGCGCTGTCGCGTTCATTGTTATTCAGGCGCTTCGTCAGCGCGCTTTTGTTCGCCACCTCGTTGGCGGCTCCAGCGCGCCGTCAGCCGAACTCGCCGCGGAAGCCGCTGTGATGGCGGAATGCTGCGGCATGAAGAACCGCGTCAATGTTCGCGTTGCGGCGGACGACACCGGGCCGCTCGTCGCCGGGCTCATACGCCCGATCGTCATTGTGCCGGCGCGCTTCGAACGCGACTTTACGCCGGTCGAAAGACAACTCTCGCTCGCCCATGAATATGCGCACATCTCGCGCGGCGACTTGATCGCCACATTCATCGCGATCGCTTTCCGCGCTGCGCAGTGGCCGAATCCGCTCGCCCATTACGCCTTCAAGGCATTCCGGACCGATCAGGAGGCCGCCTGCGACGCATCGGTGCTGATGCGCAACCGGACCATCCCGGACGTGTCGTTTGCCTACGGATCGGCCCTCGTCAAGGCGGTTGCGCGCCGCGCTGCGCCCGCCGCCTGCCTGACCATGTCTCACCAGTTGAAGGAACGCATCATGCTGATGAAATCTCCGCCGCGCGTTAGCCGGCTCGCAGCGCGCGCCGCCGCCGCCGCGCTCATCGTTTCCGGCATAGCGCTCAGCGCCAGCTATTCGGTCGCGGCGCCGGGCGATGCGCAGAAATCCAGCGAGAAGGCTGAGTCTAAAACGGAGACGCGGTCGGTCTCCCGTCGCGTCATCTCCGTCGACGAGGGCGAAGCGCTCATCCTCGATGGCGACCGGAAATTCTCAAAGGTGGACGTCAGCGAGGAGAATGGCGTCAAGACCGTCAAGCTTTACGACAAAGACGGAAAGCTGGTGTCAGAGCGCGTCTTCGGACCGAGCGAGGAATCGCCCATTCGCCAGATCATCCTCGTCGACAAGGACGGCAAGTCGCGCGAGATTGACTTGCGCGACATGTCCTCCCCGCCGCTGCCGCCGGATGCGCCCTTCCCGTTAGGTCCCGGACAGAAGTTCGTTTTCCTCAACGAGGGCGGGGCTGGCGAAGGCTTTATGTGGGACTTCTGCGAAGGCGACAGGGTCACGACGGACGATGTCACTGAAGAAGAAGGCAGCGAGGGCAAACGCTTCATCATGCGCAAACTTGTCTGCGCCGACAGCGAGAACATGGCCGATCCTGCACGGCGCGCGGAAATGTTCGAGCGCACGATCAAGCGGATGGAAGAAGGCGTCGAACGCCAGCAAGAGGCAATCGCGAGGATGAAGAGGCAACTCGCCGACGCCGAGAAGGAAGCGGCGAACGCCAAAAAGGAAGTTGAGAGGGCCAAAAAGGAAGTTGAAGACGCCAAGAAGAAGTAAGCGTTGCTTTCTCGGCAAACGGTCCATCAAGGCGGCGCATGCGATGCGCCGCCTTTTTTACATCGCCAATAATGTTCGCGCTGCAGGCGTATGGCGCAGGGAGCAGGTCCAGACAATCCGAACGGCAACCCATCTAAAACCTAACCGCCCATATGACCGAACGAGGCGTAGGCGATGCCGCCGTCCACCGCGAGGGTGTCGCCAATGACATAGTCTCCGGCGCGGCTGGCGAGAAACACCGCCGCACCAGCCATGTCGTCGACCTCGCCGATGCGGCCGGCCGGCGTCAACGAGGCGACCATGTCGGCGTGATCGCGCGCGGCCTTGTTCATTTCCGATGCGAACGGGCCGGGCGCGATGCCGTTGACGACGATGCCGTCCTTGACGAGGCGCGCCGCCATTCGCCGCGTCAGGTGGATGAGCGCGGCCTTCGACGCCTGATAGGAATAGGTCTCCCACGGATTGATCCGTATGCCGTCGATCGAGGCGATGTTGATGATT
>CAZSBU010000040.1:9381-15637 GCA_964605055.1 uncultured Caulobacterales bacterium
TGATTTTCGCCGGGCGCCCCGGACGCGCCGCAGCCCTCAGGTTCCCGTGCAGCGCCTGCGTGAGGAAAAACGGCGACTTGACGTTGAGGTCCATCACCTTGTCCCAGCCGCTCTCGGGGAATTCCTCAAACGGCGCGCCCCAGGCCGCGCCCGCATTGTTGACGAGGATATCGAGCTTCGCCTCATGCTTGCCGATCTTCTCGGCCAGCGCCTTGCAGCCCTCGACGGTCGAGACGTCGTTCGGGATTGAGAGGCACACGCCTTCCTTTGAAAGTTCCGCCGCCATGGCGTCGCACTGATCGGCCTTGCGCGCCGAAATGTAGACCTTGGCGCCGTGCGCGAGGAATCCTCGCGCAATCATCTCGCCGATCCCGCGCGAACCGCCGGTGATGAGGGCCGTGCGCCCTTCGAGAGAGAAGAGGTTTTTCATGGCTGCAGTACCTTTGCAAATTAGGGATTGGCAAAAAGCAGAACAAAAAAAGGCCTAAACGGAGCAGAACATAGGCGAATAGTAGAGCCAACCGGATGTAGCAAGGAGGTTGCCCACCTGCGAACGGAACGCCTTCTGAACAAGCCTCGCGGGACGGCCAATTTAAATGATCGCACCAGACCGCCGGAGCCATCGCACCAAGCGCGCACTGACTGCGCCACTTACTCGCCGAAGGCGGAAAAATTCCAGTTGGCAAATTTTCAGCCGTGCAAAAGAGTTGTCATCTGCGGTCCATAAAGTCAGTTTTGCTGAGGCAAGAGCGTGTTGATGCGTTCTTTATCGGTTAGCAGCAACTCGCAGGAGTGGATAATATGTTCTTTAGACTGATCGCTCGTACCTTCGCCGCAGGCTGCGCCGCCGCAACGCTTGGCGCCACGGCATCCGCTTCCAACTTCCAGGGGTTGCCAGAACCGCTTGTCTTCGACCTTGTCCGCCCTCTTGGCTCGCCGCGTGGCGAATTCGAAATAAATTCGCTGTTCAGGCAGCCGTTGGGAGGGTCTGACCGCACTCTCGAATGGGCCCCGGAAGCGGAATATACCTTCGCTGACGGCTATGGAATCGAATTGGAGTTCCCTTTCGAGAATGGTCGCCTCGCCGCCTACAAAATCGGCCTTCAGGGAACGTTCGGCGCGCCTCGGAGCAACCGCGGCCGGTTCATACATGGCTGGCAGTATCTGGGCGAATATCTGCGGGACGATGGCGCATTCAAGCATACCGCGACTTACATTGCAGGCGTGCGACTGAACGATCGTTGGAGCACGCTGAACATGGTCGGCGCGCAGGTGCAAGAAACGCCGACCGGCGCTGTCGCGACAGCAATCGTCAACGGTAACCTGTTCTATACCATCTCAGCAAAAAGCATTGGCGGCTTTGAAGTCAATCTTCGCCGCGGCGCCAGTCCGGGCGTGGTTCTGATGCCGCAGTTTCATCAGAAGCTCTCAACGGCATACAACCTTCAAATTGGTCTTGGCGCCGAAAAGCAGCGTGGAACAGGCTTCTCGCCCCAGTTTGCCTGGCGGATTATCCGGGAATTCTGAAGTTAAGCCGGAGCTTGCAAATAGGGGTAGCCCTGCGCACTAGGCATCGTGAGAAGCGCCGAAGCGCTCGCGCCACTCCGCCACCTGCTCGTCCTCGACTTTCTTGAACAGCACATCCGTCAGAGCAAATGTGGTGCCGGGCTGGAGATAGTTGAGCGCCCGGCGCGCATCCGTTGGCCAACCCGCTTTCGAGACGTCGATCCCGAAAATCGCCGCCATCTTTTCCGCAGTGAACGGGATAACGGGCGCGGACAGCACGGCGAACAACGCGATCAGATTTAGTCCCGCGCGCACAGCAGCGGCGGCGCGATCAGGATCAGTCTTGAAAGCCGTCCACGGCGCGGCGATCTGAAGGTATTCGTTTCCGGCGACCCAGACGCCGCGCAACTCCGCGAAGGCCTTGCGAAACTCCATCGACTCCAGCGCTGCGGTGTAGGCGGCGATTTTCGCATCGAGTTCGGCAATGAGTTTTTCTTCAATTTCGCCATATGCGCCGGCCGCCGGGACCTGTTCGCCAAACTTCGAAGCGCAAAAGCGCGTGATGCGATTGACGAAATTGCCGAGGACGTCGGCAAGGTCCTTGTTTACGACGCTGGCGAAATGCTCAAGCGTGAACGACGCGTCATCCGACTCCGGGGCGTTCGCCATGAGGTGCCAACGCCAGTAATCCGCCGGCAGAAGCTCAAGCGCCTGATCCATGAAGATCCCGCGCTTGTTGCTCGTTGAGAATTTGCCGCCATACCACGTCAGCCAATTCAACGATTTCAGGCTATCGACGGTTTTCCAAGGCTCTTGCGAACCCAGAATTGTGCATGGGAAAGACACGGTGTGGAAGGCGACGTTATCCTTGCCCATGAACTGGATATAACGCACGTCATCCGCGCCCTCATCGAGGCGCCACCAGCTCCGCCAATTGCCCGCCCCGCCATTGGCTTCCGCCCACTCCTCCGCACACGCGATATATTCAATCGGCGCATCGAACCAGACGTAAAAAACCTTCGCCTCAAAGCCTGGACGGGGGACGCCGTCGCGTTCGACCGGCACGCCCCAATAGAGGTCCCGCGTTATCGAGCGGTCCTGCAGGCCTTCCTTCAGCCATTTCTGGGCGATCGATTTGGTAAGCTGCGGCCACTCCGGTCGCTCGGCCACCCATGCGGCGATGCGGTCCTGAAGTTTCGACTGCAACAGATAAAGATGGCGCGTCTCGCGAACTTCCAGATTTCTCGAACCGGAAATTGACGAGTACGGATTAATCAGCTCAATAGGGTCGAGCAGCCGTCCACAATTGTCGCACTGGTCGCCGCGCGCCTTCTCGAAGTTACATGTCGGACAGGTTCCCTCGACATACCGGTCCGGCAGGAAACGCTGGTCGTCAATCGAATAGACCTGACTATCGACGCGCTCCTCGATGAGGCCCTTGTCTTCAAGAGCGGCCGCGAAATGCTGGGTCAGGCGTTCGTTCTGCGGGTTTGACGAGCGGCCGAAATGGTCGAACGAAAGGCCGAACGAAGCCCCCGCCGCTTTCTGAACCTCGTGCTGCTCCGCGCAATAGCGCTCGACGGTCTGGCCCGCCTCGCGGGCCGCGAGTTCGGCGGGCGTGCCGTGTTCGTCGGTCGCGCAAAGGAACAGAACCTCATGGCCTTTGGCGCGCTGAAACCGGGCATAGACGTCCGCGGGCAGCATAGAGCCGACAAGGTTGCCGAGGTGCTTGACGCCATTGATGTATGGCAGGGCGGACGTGATGAGGATGCGCGACATGGACCCTTTGAGCGGCTGAATCATTCAGGGAAGTCGGTCGCCGAGTAGCGCTTTTTGGCTGCGCCCGCAAATCTGGCCGGCTTACGGGGACATCGCCCAATTCCGTCAGGCGGGCAATCGTGTTAACCGCCCTTCTTGGTCGCCCGCGCGTGGAGCGCAGGGCGAGACAATCATTTGCGCGACAAGATCGAGAGAGCATGACCGCCGCCGAACCGCCCTACCTATCCCGCCGAACGTTTGCGATCATCGCGCACCCTGACGCCGGCAAGACGACGCTGACGGAGAAACTCCTTCTCGGCTCCGGCGCTATCCGGATGGCTGGCGAGGTAAAAGCGCGCGGCGATCGCCGTCGCGCCCGGTCGGACTGGCTCGCCATCGAACAAAAGCGCGGCATTTCGGTTACCACATCGGCGATGACGTTCGAGATGGACGGCGTCACCTACAACCTGCTCGATACGCCCGGCCACGAAGATTTTTCGGAAGACACCTACCGCACGCTGACGGCGGTTGATTCAGCAATCATGGTGATCGACGCCGCAAAGGGGATCGAGAGCCAGACGCTGAAGTTGTTCGAGGTCTGCCGCCTGCGCGATATTCCCATTATCACCTTTGTCAACAAGGTCGACCGAGAAAGCAAAGACCCGTTTGAATTGCTTGACGAGGTGGCGAGCGCATTGGCGCTTGACGTCGCGCCAATGGTTTGGCCGCTGGGACTCGGGTCGCAGTTTCGAGGCTGCTACGACATTCACCACAAGCGGGTGCTGTTGCAGGAATCCCCGGAAGAGAAAAACTACGGTCGCGCCGAAGCTATTTCGGGGCTTGATGATTCGCGCCTTGATGAACTTGTCGGCGAAGAGGCGGCAAGCGAAGCGCGCGAAAGCGTTCCTTTGGCCGTCGGAGGTTTTCCGGCATTTGATCGCTCGCTTTATCTCGCTGGCGCACAGACGGCTGCGTATTTCGGTTCGGCGCTGCGGGAATTCTCGGTGCGTGAACTCTTGCGCGACATAGCCGCCTTTGCCCCAGCGCCGCGTCCGCAGCCGACGCGAACCGGTTCGGTCGAGCCTTCGGCGCCGGGCGTATCGGGGTTCGTCTTCAAAGTGCAGGCGAACATGGACCCGAACCACCGCGACCGCATCGCCTTCCTTCGGCTGTGCTCAGGGGCTTTCGAGCGCGGTATGAAGCTGAAGAACTCGCGTACGGGCAAAACGCTGGCGGTCAATGCGCCGGTATTCTTCTTCGCCCAAGACAGGACGCGCGTTGAGGAAGCGGTCGCCGGCGACATCATCGGCGTACCGAACCATGGCGCGCTCAGCGTAGGCGACACCTTGAGCGAAACGGACGGCGTCGAATTCACGGGCCTTCCTGACTTTGCGCCGGAGATTATCCGACGGGTGCGCCTGAAGGATCCGATGAAATCGAAACAGATGAAAAAGGCGGTGACCGCACTAGCCGAAGAAGGCGCAAGCCAGCTTTTCGTACCCATGCTCGGGGCCGATCTCTACGTGGGCGTCGTTGGGTCGCTGCAGCTTGATGTCATCGAGGCGCGGCTTGAAGCTGAATACAACGTAGCGGCGGCGCTGGAGCCTTGCGGCTATGACGCCGCGCGCTGGCTGCGCTCAGATGAGCCGGGCGCAGTTGACGCTTTCATCGCCACCCATCGTGGGTCGATCGCTGAGGATCGCTACGGATCGCCGGTCTATCTCGCGCGGTCGCAGTGGGAGGCCAATTACGAAGAGCAACGCAATCCGAAGATCCGCTTCCTGAAGACCCGCGAGCGCGTGTGACTTGCTACGCTTCCGCTTTTGCGGCGTTTTCCCAGTCGCGCGGCAGTTTTTTCGACGTCCAGTAAAATGCGGCCGCGGCGGCGAGGCTGAATGCGCCGAGCGTCGTCATGGCGATGCGCAACCCATCCACCTCGCCATGGGCGCCGGCGAAAATGTCAGAAAATGCCCCGACCCAGAGCGGACCAAACCCGAGGGCGACAAGATTGACGATCAGCAGGAACAGCGAACAGGCGAAAGCGCGCAACCGAAGCGGGGCCAGCGTCTGAATGAGCGAAAACGACGGCCCCAAATAAAGCCCGAGCCCGACCAGGAACGGCGCCGACCAGAAAAACGCCCAGAACGGCGTTTCCGCCCAGATCGAAAGCCAACCCGCCGGGATGGTGACGAGCATGCCGATGGCGGGCACCCAGGCGTAAGCCCCTTTGCCGCGCCGCCCGAAATAGTCGGTCAGGGCACCGCCCATCAGCGTGCCGATTCCATAGGCGACCCCATTCAAAAGCCCAAGGGGTACGGTAATGTCCGTGTACGATAGTTCATACGTCCGTCGGTAGAAATCGACGATCCACAGCCCCGTGCCATAGCCGGTGAATGAGGCGAGCGTCACGCCGGCTGTGACGCCCCAGAAACTCGGGATGGCAAATAGTTGCTTTACGTTTGCGCCGAATGACGCCGATGTAGCGGCTTTGGTCTGGATTGCATCTTTGGCGCCCCTGATCGGCTCGCGAACCGTCAGCTTCATGACGATCGCGAGGAGAACGCCTGGCAGGCCAACGATAAAAAACGCATTACGCCAGCCGAGATTTTCGAGCACCCAGCCGCCCGCCAGAAACGCGAACATCTGCCCGAACGGAATGCCGAGCGAGTAGATGGCGAGCGCGCTCGCCCGCTTGTCTTTGCCGAAGTAGTCGGCGATCAGCGAATGGGCAGGCGGATTGCAACCGGCCTCGCCGACGCCAACTCCGAGCCGGGCGATTGCGAGGTGCGCGGCATTTTGCGCAAAGCCCGACAGCGCCGTAAAGCCGGACCATACCGCCAGAGAGATTGCGACGATCGAAACACGGTTCCAACGATCGGCGAGCCAAGCAATGGGCACCCCAAGGACAGTGTAGAATACTGCAAAGGCAAGTCCCTTCAGCAGACCCATCATCGAGTCCGAAAGGCCAAGCTCCTCCTTGATCGCCGGCGAC
>CAZSBU010000041.1:0-3059 GCA_964605055.1 uncultured Caulobacterales bacterium
TTCACAACTTCTTGCCTGACTTCAGGAACGGCGCGGGAAAACCCCCGCGCCGTTTCGTTGGCTTTAAGTCAGTGTGCGTTCTGCCTGTCGATCTGGACGAAGACTGGCGGCCTGCGCACCACACTGGAAAGTCTTGCCGTCAGCCCGCCCCATTTAAAGAGAATTTGTAAGTGGGGTTGTCTTATTGTGACGATTCTCCTCTGAAGGCGTTGCATTGGCGCCATTATGGGGATTTATCGGACATTTCGGTCGGTTTAACGACAAATTTTGCTTTGCTAACTAACGTTAGCAAGGTAACGCTGTCGGTGGACGGCTATCCGACCGCAATGAACCGGCCTGCACCCCCAGTAAATAAGGGTTAGGGCGTCCGGCAAATTCGATTCGGAAAACAGAATTGTTGGGCGTTTGGCGATTAGCGCGGCCCATCGTCATCTCTATCAGGAGGGGATTCATGAAGTTGAAATCGATTTTCTTGGGCGCGGCCGCTGCGGTTGCCTTCGCTCCCGCCGCTTTGGCATATGAAGGTCTGTACGGGGCAATCGGCGCTGGACTTTCTTATAATCAACCCGATCTTGACGTTGAAGGCAGCGCGCCGCCTTTTGCGTTCGATTCGGAGTTCGATTACGACAACGGCATTGGCGTCTATACGGCGCTCGGATATGCCTATTCCAACGGCGTTCGCGGCGAACTCGAGTTCGCCTACCGTCAAAATGACGTGCGCCATCTTCCCGGCGACGGCCTCGGCTTTTCAGGCTTGCCGTCCCAGCTTACCGGCGAAGCGAAGGCGTTCACCGGTTTCGCCAATCTTCTTTATGATCTGACGCGAGAAGGGTTTGTCCAGCCGTATGTCGGCGTTGGCGCTGGCTTGATCCACCTGAGCGCAACTTACAACGGGACGAACCCAACCGCTGTCAACGGCCCATTTTCGCTCGCCGTTGATGACTCTCAGCGCCGGTTCGGGATGCAGGGTATTGCCGGCCTGGCGTTTCCGCTTGCGGATAACCTGAAGCTGGATCTGTCGTATCGTTATGTTTACGGTATTGGGCGCTTCGGCCTTGACGCGACCGTTAACGGCTCCGCGACACAGATCGACCAAACCTACCGCAACCACAGCCTGTTTGCTGGCCTGCGTTGGAACTTCGGCCCGGCGGCGGCGGCCCCGGCAGCGGTGCAGTACAAGGACTGCTGGGACGGCTCGAGCGTTCCGGTTTCGTCCGAGTGCCCGCCGCAAATCAGCGAAACGCAAGACGCCTCGCTGGAGCCGGTCAACTTTGTCGTTTACTTCGATTACGACAAAGCAAACCTGACGCCGGAAGCGGCGAACCTCGTCCGCGAAGCCTCTGCGCGCGCGCTCGCCAATGACATCGAGACGGTTGTCGTCGAAGGTCACACCGACACGGTCGGCGGCAGCGCCTACAACCAGGCGCTTTCCCAGCGCCGGGCCAACGTTGTTCGCGACGCGCTGATCGCCAACGGCGTTGCAGCGGACCGCATCCGCACGGAAGCGTTCGGCAAGGCCCGTCCGGCCAAGCCGACCCCGGATGGCGTGCGCGAGCCGCTCAACCGTCGTACGGAAGTGTCGATCTCGTTCGAATAGGAACGCGGTTCACAACTTCTTGCCTGACTTCAGGAACGGCGCGGGAAAACCCCCGCGCCGTTTTCTTTTGAGCGCGCTATTGGCGAGGCGGCGGAAACGGTCGCGTTGACGGCGGGCGGGCGGCTTCGTACGTCTATGTGGGCAGATAAAGAGGCGGAAATGGCCGACGGCGCACCGAAAAATACAGCATCCGTTCCCGCCCAAAACGCACACAGCCCAGACGCAGGAAAGGCGGCATCCTTCACGTGGGATGATCCGCTCGCCCTCGACAGTCTGTTAACCGACGAGGAAAAGCTCGTACGAGACGCCGCGCGCGGCTATTGCCAGATAAAGCTAATGCCGCGGATTATCGAGGCGAACCGGACCGAGACGTTTGATCGCGCCATCATGACGGAGATGGGCGCCCAGGGCCTCCTTGGCGCGACCGTCGCCGAGGAGTATGGCGGCGGCGGGGCCAGCAACGTCGCTTACGGGCTCATCGCCCGCGAGGTTGAACGCGTCGACAGCGGCTATCGCTCGGCGATGTCGGTGCAGTCCTCGCTCGTCATGTATCCGATCGAGGCCTTCGGGACGGAAGAGCAGAAGCGCCGGTATTTGCCGAAACTCGCGACCGGCGAATGGGTCGGCTGCTTCGGGCTAACCGAAGCTGACGGCGGCTCTGACCCCGGCGCGATGCGCACAAAGGCCGAAAAAGTCGCCGGTGGTTATCGGCTTAACGGCGGCAAGATGTGGATCACCAATTCGCCGATCGCCGACCTTGCGGTCGTGTGGGCCAAGCTGGACGGCGACATTCGCGGCTTCATCGTCGAGCGCGGCGTCAAAGGTTTTTCAACGCCGAAGATCGACGGCAAACTCTCGCTGCGCGCATCGATCACCGGGTCGATCGCACTCGAAGACGCGGTCGTGCCAGAGACAGCGCTGTTGCCCCATGTGCGCGGATTGCGCGGACCTTTCTCGTGCCTCAACAAGGCGCGGTACGGAATATCCTGGGGCGCGATGGGCGCGGCTGAGTTCTGCTTCGCCGCCGCCCGCCAATATGCGCTTGATCGCATCGTTTTCGGCAAGCCCATCGCCGCGACCCAACTGGTGCAGAAGAAGCTTGCCGACATGCAGACCGAGATCGCGCTCGGCCTACTCGGCGCCTTGCAGCTCGGACGCCTCATCGATAGCGGCGCCCATGCGCCAGAGGCGATATCGCTCCTGAAGCGGAACAATTGCGGCAAGGCGCTCGACATCGCGCGCGCCGCCCGCGACATCCACGGCGGCAACGGCATTGCCGAGGAATATCATGTGATGCGCCACGCGATGAATCTCGAGACGGTCAACACCTATGAGGGCACGCACGACATCCACGCCCTCATTCTCGGCCGCGCCATCACAGGGATTCAGGCGTTCAGCTGAGGCGTGTTGCTCCTAGAGGCGAACTTAACAAGGCCCGCCATAAAGTCGGCTTGCAGCTAAA
>CAZSBU010000041.1:3069-15396 GCA_964605055.1 uncultured Caulobacterales bacterium
CTAAAGGCTCAAGGCCGAGCGTCTTGCGCCGGACGTCAATATTACTCGGATCTTCAATTGTTCCCGGCTCAAAGCGTCCGTCAACGCATTGGAACTGCGTCCCATAGCGTTGCGGCTTGTCGGAATGAATTTGGATGCGGTCATAAAGCGCCGCGTAATGCCAAGGCGAAAGGTTGCCAGCGTTGACCGAAGCTTCGACGTCAGGGAGCACGCGCCGCGCTAAGGCAACATTCCAGTTCAGCGTGTCGTTATCGCTCGCGACAAGCCCATGCTGAACAAGAAAAAACGCCGCGTTTTCGATAGCGGCGCTCCACGTTTCAGTTCGTGGCCAGCCAAAACGAGCGACGACGCTTTCCATGCGCGTCGAATTGCCAAGATCAAGTTTGGCCATTTGGGAATAAATTTCGCTCAAACAGGCGGAATTGGTGCGCGCCTCTTCATCGCCGCAGACTGCTCGGTTTTCAATCTCGCCGCGAATCCACTGATCGGCCTTAAATCGAAGAACGAGCTCCTCGCCGAGGCAATGCTTGTCTCCATGGTCGCAATGCAAGGCATCGATCGGCACCGTATGCTCCGCCATCGCTTTATCGACGCGCGCCCTGATCTTCGCCGTCAGGTCCACAGCGCCTGCGGCGGCCGCAACCAACAACAGCACAATCATTCATCTTACCTCATCTGCACGGGTCAGTTGTTTTGTCCCGGCGAAGCCTGGCACGGCTTTATTGACCCCGGCAAGGGGAGGCCCATGGCGTCCGCTTGGTGGTTCTGACGCTGGGAGAAGCGCCTTGCGTCGCCATTTGCAAGCATACTCAACTGCCGCTGGACAATTGCCTAGGAGCGCCGCCCGCCGTCATACGCCAGCGTATTTTAAAAAAACTCCTGAAAAAAATATAAAGAGGGACAGTAAAAGCATTATGAATCCAATAAAAGCAAGTGTTTTTCCAACCCTGTTCAAGTATTTAAACCGCGAAAAAGAAAACCGCTCGGTCAACGTAGATTCACGACGGAAGTAAAAAGAACTCATCAAACTGAGTAATAGCCACAATAGTAAGAATACTAACGGAAGCAGGTCAAGCGGCGGCGGCAAAAACGAGGATACTATTTCTCTGTAGGATGAAATAAATTCACTCATCAGATATTTTCCGAATCAACTCATTGCGCGTTATCGAGTTTGGCCTCTTTTGCATCGGGGATCATTGCGAAGCAAAAAATCTCGCGATCGAAATGCCGCCTCAAAGTCCCAGCAGTCTCTGCTCGAACTGGCGCTGGCGGCGTTCTTGCGCCTGCGCCTTGCGGCGGGCCCAGGCGCGCTTCCAGCTCAAGGGCCAGAAATGCGTCGGCATAAGCCGGTATTTGCGCGTCAGGAAATTGCCCGAGCGCTTACGCTTGGCCCGCGTGCGCGCCGCCACAACGGGTGCGTCGGCCAATGCCGCTTCCGGGATGTCGTCAGTTGCGTCGTCGCGCACATCGCCGGCGAGATCGTCGTCCATCGATGCATCGTCCGACTGCGCCTCCAGCCGCTCGTGCTGATCATAGGCGCTGAGGGGGGAAAGGCCGGCCTCAATTGCGCGATCGGAAGTGCGCCGACCCGCAAAATCGTCGACCCAATCGGTTGCGCCGCTCTGTCCCGCTGCGCCGGCCTCGTCGAGCGCGTCCTCAAACGCATCGTCAAACTGGAACTGCGGTATTGCCGGCTTGGCGCTCTGCGGCACGGCGTTGAGCGCCGCGAAGGCGGCGGCTCTGGCCCGTTCGGCGGCTGCAGTGTCTGCTTGCGCCGCCTGGAAAGCGTGGTCCTCTTCAAGCGGTACAGCTTCGGCGCCGGTAACGCGAATGCCCATGATGAACCGCGCGCCAGGATCGCCGACAGACATGCGTAACGGCGAAAACTCAAAAGCGTCTTCAATCGCCGGGCTCGTCGCGAAGGGCTCTGGTTCCTGAGCCTGCGCCTCTTGCAGTTCTGGCTCCGAATTATCTGCAACGAGAAGGTCTGGCGGGGGCGGCGCTTCTTCGTGCGCAACGCGTTGGTCGTGTAAAACCGGCTCTTTTAAAGCTGCTATCTCATCTTCGAGGTTTGGTTCTGGCGGCTGTGTCGCCGAAGTTGGCGGCGAATTTTCCGGGTCCGCTGCAATCGCTTGCGAGCGACTTTTATCCGGGGCGCGATCAACCGGTTGGAACTCGGCCTCGACCGGCTCAGGTTCGGCGTTACGGAACATGCGCGCGATGCGCGCGGGCGCCCGTTCTTCTTCGGACGACGCGGGCTGGAAGATAGCCTCTTTTGGCGTCGGCAGCGGAGTATTTGGCGGCTCTTCGAACGACGAGTCCTTGACGGCCTCTACAGCAGGGTTCGCTTCGTAGAAATTGGCGTCGGCCGATTCCGTTTCGCCGAAATCGGCCGCCATGCTCTCGAACTCGCGCGATAGCCGTTCCTGTAAATCGTGCGGGGCCGACCGGTTTTCGGTCTGGCCGGCTTTCTGGCGCGCCCGGGCAATCGCAGCGGCTTTGCGCTCTTCGGTCGCCGCTTTCCGGGCGGCGGCGGCGGCGCGCTTTGCCTCTTCCTCAGCTGCGGCGGTCTGCGCTTCGGCGTCGGCGGTTGTCGCCTCGGTGACGGCGCTGCGGGCAATCCGCGCGTTCAGCCGTTCGACAAGCGCATCTGCGCCGACGCTCGTTTCGGTGACTTCTGCCGCGCCGGAAGACTTCGCAACCCGCCTGCCGTCTTCGGTCGACTGGTCGCCAACCACTGCGGGCGCGCCAGCACGGAAAAGCGCCGCGAGATCGGCCTTCGAAAGCGGCGACAGGCCAAGCAGCTCGCGCACTTCGTTGACGCGCGACGGGGTGAACTGGGAAAGGGGGCCGACCTTGCCGAGATGGTTTCCTTGCGCAGCGGCGAAGCCCAGGCTTCGCAGAGCCGATAGCGAGGCCTGATCTTCAACGCCGACCGCCGTTATCGCAGCGTTCTGTTCCTGAGCCAATTCAAGGAGTTCGGAGATAGCGCTCAGGCCCGGTCCCCGCACCGTGCGGGCAAAGCGCAAAATGGCGGCCCCGCCGGTTTTGATTTCGTCAAACGGGAAGGGCGAGACTTGACGAAGGAAATCATTCGCCCGTCCGCGCACTTCGATCGCGAGCCGCGCGCCGGTCTGGCGCAGCATGGCGAAGCGCTTAGAGGCAAGGCCGTTATCCATCGTCACCGGCGGCATCGGGCATTCCAGCGTGACCAGCTCGGCCGGGAAGCCGCGCTCACGCAGCAGGACGGTGAAGTGGGTTGCGAACGCGTCGTCGCCAAGGTCGCTCAGCGCGAGATTGATCGAGAAGCCGGTAGGATACGGCCCGCGCCATTCCTGATAGCGATCGAGCGCTTCGCCAAGCACATAGCGCGTCAGCTCGCCCATGCGGCCTTGCGTTTCAAAAAACGAAATGAACGCGCCCGGCGGCAGAACGCCGAGCGTTGCGTGACGCCAGCGAACGAATGTTTCGACACGCGCAAGCGCGCCATTCCCGAGATCGAAAATCGGTTGAAAAAGGACTTCGAAGTCTCTGTTCTTCAACGCATTGTCGATGTCGACATTCGACAGTCGAACAGCATGCGCGCCCATCATTGTCCCTCCGCCCGGCGCGCTGGTCGCCTCGTGCGCCGCCACCGCGCATCGTTGTCGGGACGGGTTAAATCAACCTGAATGCGCAGCAAGACCAACTTGCCAAGATAATTATCGTTAACCGTGGCGCGATTCAGCGCGTGACGCAAATTGCGCTTTATACAACTTTGGGTCCGAGGTCGGCGGCGTCGATCCAGAATGTCTCGCCGTCGCTTTCCTCGGTATCGACCCAGAAAAACGGAAGTTCCGGAAAGCTCGCCTCAAGCGCCACGCGCCCCTCCCCGATCTCGCACATGAGTCCGCCGCCCGGCGCAAGCGCTGCGGAGGCCCCGTCAACAATGCGGCGGACGATGTCGAGGCCGTCGGGTCCGCCCGCGAGCGCGAGGGCTGGCTCAGCGCGGTATTCCGGCGGCAGGGCCGCCATCGCCGCCGCGTCCACATAGGGCGGATTGGCGATGATGAGATCGTAGCGCCGACCGGCCACCGGCGCATAGAGATCGCCTTCGAATAGAGCGATCCGGTCCGCGAGGTCATAGTCGTCGACGTTGCGGCGCGCGACCGCCAACGCCTCGGCGGAAAGATCGACCGCGTCGACGATTGCGTTGGGAAACGCGCGCGAGGCAAGGATCGCAAGGCAGCCTGATCCGGTGCACAATTCGAGGATGCGCCGGACGCCCATCGGATCAGGGATGAGCGGCGCGCCTTCCGGGCCGGATAATTCTGCGCCAAGGAGTTCGCCAATGAAGGATCGCGGCACCAGCACGCGCGCATCCACATAGAACGCCGCGCCTTTCATGTAAGCGCGGTTGACAAGATAGGCCGCTGGTTGGCGCGTTGTGACGCGCGCCTCGATGCGTGAAGCGAGGAGCGCGCGCTCCGCCGCCGTAAGACGCGCCTCAAGCCACGGATTGATGTCGTCGATGGGAAGGCTCAGCGATTCCAGCACCAGAAACGCCGCCTCGTCGATGGCGTCACGCGCGCCGTGCCCAAAATGCAGCTCAGCGCGCTGGAATGACGTCACCGCGTAGCGCAGGAAATCGCGCACGGTGAGAAGCGATTCGGCGGCATCGCGCGCAGCGGGGGAGCCGGGAGGGAAGCTTGCGTCTGCCTTCATGGTAGTGGCTCTGAAATATGCTGCGGCGTCTTCTGCGCGGGATTAATGATCGAACTGCTCGCGCACAATCCGTTCCTCCAGCGACTGGCCGCGATCGAACAGCAGCGTCATGGAAATCGAACGGTCTTCCCATGCGTCTACGCGCGCAACGTTGCGCACCTCATAATTGTCGGCGACGGCGGAGACCGGACGCATTTCGGCGTCGAGCGTGTCGAACGTCACCCGCGCCTCATGCGGAATGAGCGCGCCCTTCCAGCGACGCGGGCGGAAGGCGCTGATCGGCGTCAGCGCCAACAGATGCGCGTCGATCGGCAGAATTGGTCCATGGGCGGAAAGATTGTAGGCGGTTGACCCTGCGGGCGTAGCCAGTAGGACGCCGTCGCAAGTGAGCGACTCCATCCGAACGACGCCGTTGACGGAAATCCGCACGCGCGCGCTCTGGCGCGTCTGGCGGAACAGCGAGACCTCGTTGATCGCCATGGCCGAGAGTTTCTCGCCGCCGACGGTCGTCGCTTCCATGGCGAGGGGATGGATGATAGCGGCTTCCGCATCGGCGATGCGTTCGGGCAGACCATCAACGTCGGCGGCGTTCATCAGGAAGCCGACGGTGCCGCAATTGACGCCGTAAACCGGCGCGCCCCGGTTCATTTGCGCCCGCAGGGTTTCCAGCATGAAGCCGTCGCCGCCAATCGCTACGATCACGTCGCAGGCGTCCGCCGGGTAGTCGCCATAGGCCTTACGAAGGCGCGCCGCCATTTCCTGCGAGGCGGGTCTTTCGTTGGCGAGGATGCACAGGCGACTGCGCGGCATAGGTATCCCAAATATCTCTAACGCCTTGCGCGCCTCGTTGGTGCGGGGCGTCTTTAGCTGCTCGCGGGGCTGCGCTTTTGCGCTGGTGGGCGTAAACTAGCCGCGAGGGGCATCGGAGGGAACTACTATGAACATGCAGCAGAAACAGTCTTCGATTGGCGCGAGCCCCGGTTTCGCCATACCCGACCCCGCAACGCTTCCGTCTTTGAAGGGCCGCCTCTCCGACGAGGAATGGCGCGTGCGCTGCGACCTCGCGGCGACTTACCGGCTTGCCGCCCTATACGGCTGGGACGACATGATCTTTACCCATATCTCGGCGCGATTGCCCTCGGAAAACGGGGAAGAGCGCTTCCTCCTCAATCCCTATGGCGTGTTCTTCGAGGAGATGACCGCGACGAGCCTTGTAAAGGTCGATATTGAGGGGCGGCCTGTTTCCGAGACGCCCTATTTCACCAATCCGGCAGGCTTTACTATCCACAGCGCGCTGCACATGGCGCGCGAAGACGCCCACGCCGTGATTCATTTGCATACGCCCTATGGCGTCGCCGTATCGGCCCAGCAGGACGGGCTGCGCCGGTTCACACAGTTCGCCATGATCGTGCATGACGACGTCGCCTATCACGACTATGAGGGCATCGCGACGGACCTTGATGAGCGCGAGCGCCTTGTCGCTGACATTGGCGCGCACAATTTCCTCATCCTGCGCAATCATGGCACGCTGACGGTTGGCGCGAACTGCGCGCTTGCGTTCCTCAGGATGTATTTCCTCGAACAAGCTTGCCGCGCGCAAATTCTTGCGCAGTCCGACACGAAGCCGCCTCGCGAGGAGGGCCCGGCGATGGCCGGTAAAGTGCAGCAGCAGGGCATGCCCGCCTTTACGCCCGGCCTCGGCGACAACCTCGCCTGGCCGGGGCTTTTGCGAAAGCTGAACCGGATCAATCCGGGTTTTGATGTTTGATGGTCGGGCGAGCCCTGATCAGGCGTGCTTTCGCAAGGGCTGGATTTTCAGCGGCTCATCCCCATCGCTCGTACGAACATCGTAATTCGTTTGCAGGTTCAACCAGAAATTCGGCGTCGTTCCGAAAGTGGCCGCTAACCGCCTCGCGGTGTCTATACTGATCGATGTCTCCTCCTTGACGAGACGCTCGATGCGCGTGCGGGGCAGGCCGAGATGAGCGGCAAGCTTGCCCGCCGAAATCCCGTAGGCTTGCAAGTATTCCTCTTTGAGAATGCGGCCGGGATGAACAGCGATCTTTAACAAAGACATCTGAGCCACCTCAATCGTGATAGTCTGTTATCTCGACATCGTGCGCGGCGCCATTGCGCCATGTAAAACAGATGCGCCACTGATCGTTTATGCGTATCGCGTGCTGGCCTTTCCGGTCTCCCGACAGCGCATGGAGTCGATTGCCGGGAGGCGACTTTAAATCAGTCAGCGTCGCCGCCGCATCAATCATCGCGAGTTTATTCTGCGCGGATCGAACAAGTTCCGGCGGAAACCCCTTTGCCCGTTCGCCTTTCGCGATCGCCGCCGACACCCGCCCTTTCAGCGATCCGATCATTATCGCGTATGTATCACTACATGATACAGATCGTCAACAGCTCTTAAATTGGAATGGCATCGCTGCTAAGCGCGTGCTGCCCGTGGCTTTTACGCCAGCTCAACCGCGACGCTCGTCGCCTCGCCGCCGCCGATGCACAGGCTCGCGACGCCGCGCTTGCCGCCGGTCGTCCGTAAGGCGTGAATGAGCGTCACGATGAGGCGCGCGCCGGAACAGCCGATCGGATGGCCAAGCGCTATCGCGCCGCCATGCACGTTCACTTTTTCCGCCGGCAGTTTCAGTTCCTTCATGGCGGCCATCGGCACGACGGCAAACGCCTCGTTGATCTCGAAAAGATCGACATCGCGCGCTGACCAGCCGATGCGGTCGAGCAGTTTCGAGATCGAGCTGACGGGCGCGGTCGTGAACCATTCCGGCGCCTGCGAATGGGTGGCGTGGCCGACGATGCGCGCAAGCGGCCCCGCCCCGCGGCGTTCGGCGTCGGAGGCCCGCATCAGAACGAGGGCGGCTGCCCCGTCTGAAATCGCCGAGGAAGAGCCGGCCGTCACCGTGCCATCCTTCTCGAATGCTGGGCGCAGCGAAGGAATTTTCCCCGCATCGACCGTACCCGGCTTTTCGTCATCGACAACCGAGACCGTGCCCTTCCGTCCGGCCACGTCATAGCCGACGATTTCATCGCGGAAGAGACCGTCCTTGATGGCGGCCTGGGCGCGAGTGACCGAGCGCATAGAATATTCATCCTGCGCCTCGCGCGAGAATTGGTGCTCGCGGGCGCACATCTCTGCGAAGATGCCCATCGACGTGCGTTTGCGATAGGCGTCTTCGAGGCCGTCATAGGCCATGTGGTCGAGAATTTCTCCGTGTCCGTACTTGATGCCTGTCCGACCCGTCGGCAAAAGATGCGGGGCGTTGGTCATGGACTCCATGCCGCCTGCGACCGCGACGCCGATGGAACCGGCGAGGATCGCGTCATGCGCCATCATCACGGTCTTCATGCCGGAGCCGCACACCTTGTTGACGGTGGCGCATCCCGCCGAGACCGGCACGCCCGCCGCGATGGCGGCCTGACGCGCCGGCGCCTGGCCGAGGCCGGCGGGCAGGACGCAGCCCATCAGCACTTCTTCCACGTCTGCGGGCGCCGTCCCCGCGCGCTCAAGCGCCGCGTTGATGGCGCGCGCGCCAAGCTCGGTCGCGGGCACGCCGGCAAAGGCGCCCTGAAAATTGCCGATGGCGGTGCGCGCAGCGCCGGTAATGACGATTGGGTCGGCGGATGCGGTTTGGGTGCGGGACATGGAGGTCTCCTGTCGAAGTCGAATGAAAAAGGCGCCGCCCTGGCCGTTGGAGCTTTATTCGCCCTGGACCCTAAGGACCAGGTGGGCGCCGCGTGCGGCAGGCCACGGCCCGCTGCAGAGGTAGCTCCCATTCAGTTGAGTACGGCCCCGGGGAATGTTGTCCTGACGAGCCGGGCAGCCGCCTTGAGATAAGGCTCCGTGGGGCTGCCGTAAAGGCCGCCAGCCAACGTGCGCCGGTTTCTCAGGCGATCCGGCGGACGAGCGCGGACCCGGCGGAATACCCGGCCCCGAATCCCGAAATGACGCCGATTGCGCCGGGGCTGAGGTCCGCACGATGGCGGTGGAAGGCGATGATCGAGCCCGCGGATGAGGTGTTGGCGTATTCGTCGAGCACGACGGGCGCCTCGCGACGGTCGGCGTCCCGGCCAAGCACGCGCCGGGCGATAAATTCATTCATCGACAGATTGGCCTGATGCAACCATAGGCGGGTGAGAGCGGCCGGCTCAACGCCCTCATCGGCGATATGGTCGGCGATCATCTCGCCAACCATAGGCACTACATCCTTGAAGACCTTGCGGCCCTGCTGAATGAAGAGCTTGTCCGTCGTCGGCGTATCCTGCGGATCGGCTGACGCGCCGGTCGGGCGCTCGCAACGATTGAGGAAGCCGAAATTGTTGCGGATATTGTTCGAGAACTGGGTTTTCAGCCGGGCGCTGACAATTTCCCAGGCTTCGCTCCGAGGCGCGTCGTCATTGCGTTCGAAAATGACGGCGGTCGCCACGTCCCCGAAAATGAAATGGCTGTCGCGGTCGCGGAAATTGAGGTGCGCGGTGCAGATTTCCGGGTTCACCATCAGGATGCGCCGTGCGCCTGCGCGGATCAGCCCGCGCGCAGTCTCAATGCCAAAAGCAGCCGATGCGCAGGCGACGTTCATGTCAAACGCAAATCCGTCAACGCCGAGGGCGTGCTGGATCTCGACCGCCACCGCCGGATAGCCGCGTTGCAGGTTCGATGCAGCGCAGATGACGCCGTCAATTTCGTCCGCTTGGAAATCGCCCGCTTTCATGGCGTCGCGCGCGGCGATCACCGCCATTTCGGCGAGGACCGACAGCGCCTCGTTCGGGCGCGCGGGCAGGTAGGGCGCCATCCGGTCCGGGTCGAGGATGCCTGCCTTGTCCATCACGTATCGCGACTTGATGCCCGACGCCTTTTCGATGAATTCGGCGGAGGAGGGCTGCAGCGGCGCCAGTTCGCCAGCCTCAATCCGGGCGGCGTTGGCGGCGTTAAAGCGGGCGACAAATTCATTGAACGCGGTGACGAGTTCTGCGTTCGAAATGGCGTGCGGCGGCGTGAATAGTCCGGTCGCGGCGATCCGGACGTCGGCGGCGGTATGGGTGGGCATGGCGGTCAGCTCTCGCAGCATTGGGGGGGAGGAGATTGCTGCGTTAACTCTGCGCCCTTTGCCCGGTCGAGGCAACGCCTTCCTGTATTCGGCGCGGCTGTATCTGGCTTTAATCGCTGGACTCGTTTGCGGCGGCGCCTGGCGGCTTTGGCGTTTTGTTCATTGGGCCGCGACGCGTCACAATCTCGCGATGCATGGGGGCAAGGCGCGCGAGCAGCTTGTTCTGCGTTCGGTAGGGCACGCCCTCGCGCCGCATGGCCAGTTGCAGGTGTTCGACCACCGCATTGAAATGCGCCGTCGTCAGATCAAGCGGCGCATGCGACTCGCGCATTTCGAGCCCGTCATAGATGCAGGGCCCACCGGCGATCATGCAGATTTGATCGGCGAATTTCTGCTTGAACCGCGGAATATTCGATTCATCGAAGATCGGACCGATCTGAGGATCGGCGAACGTGATGGCGGTGAACTCCTCAGTGATGCGCGCAATTCCTTCCCGCTCGCCAAGGGCTCGGTAAAGCCTGTCGCTGCGGGCGGGGCTGTCAGCGCCTGCGGCCGCCGCGGCGAAGGCGAGCGCGACTACCATCGCGCCGAAACCGGGCAATCGTCGATCTCCGGTACTGATCAAGTTCATGCCGCCGCCTTTCAAAAACCAACTTGCACGGAGAAATAAGGTCCTCTCTGCGGGCCCTGCAGCGCGACATCGCCGAGATCGACATAGGCGCCGGTCAACGAGACGGTCTTGTTCAGGAAGAAGGCGAGAAAGAGATCATAGGCGTCCTCCTCGCGCGCAAAGCCGAGATTGTCCGGGCGCGTGCGAAACTCCGCGCCAGCGACCAGATTATGGCGCAGGAGAACGGCCGCTGCGCCTTCGAACTGTGGTCGCCGCCGGTCGCCCTGATCGCCGCCAAAACCGAGCAGGCCGAACTGGTTCGCCCGCGTCATCCGCACTGCGCCGCTGAGCAACAGGCTCTGATTGAGAAAGAGCTTGGTCGCCGCGAGATAATAATCGAAATCCTCCGCACGCTGCGCGCCGAGCGCGGCGAGCAATGCGTCGTTATTGGTGCGCTTCCATTGCGCGCCGAAGGCGATCTGCGGCAGCCAGCGGTCCTGATCGTAGATCGCGTCGCCGATGAGCCGCACTTTGGCGCCGACGATGTCCTGGCCGATGGTGAATCCCGCGCCAAGTCCGAGCGCCGCTCCGGCATTGCGGGTGTCGAGCGCCAATCGCGCATACGACACCTCGAACCGGTCGAAAAAGCCGACGCTGACCCCGGCGCTGCGGGCGGTGACGTCGGTCAGATAAATATGCGTGTAGCGCGCGTTGGCGCCGACGCTGCGCTCGCTGCCATAGCCTGTGATCAGCGCCATGGGCGACTGGCCGCCGAACGTGGGGGCGGTGTTGGGGGCGGCCGCGCCGCCCCCCTCGGGTGTCGTCCGCGATCCGGCGCGCGCCATGGGCTCTCAGCCGCCGCAGGAGAGGCCGGCAATATGGCGACGGCGACAGTCGCCGAAACCAGAAACAAACAGCGCGCGATAGGCTCAGGCACGATGACGTCGCCCCCTTAACGGAAGTTCACGCCCCCAAAGCTTTCGTCGCGCAAATTGGTTAACTGAGGATCAATCAAGCGCTGCGGCGGATGGCCTTGCGTGACGCCGGCTGACCCGGATCAGCAACAGGGCCCCTCATCGCGAGCGAGCTCGCCGCGACTGCTTCGGCGTTCAAGAGTGAGACGCTAACCGTGGTTCCCCGTCCCGGCGCGCTGTCGATCGCGATTTGTCCGCCATGGCGCTCGATCACGGCGCGGGCGAAGGGCAGGCCGACGCCTGCGCCTTCGCGGCTGCGCGTCAAGGCGCCGTCGATCTGTTCGAAGGCTGACAGCGCCAGCGGAATGTCCTCGGCTCGCATGCCAACGCCGCGATCGGCGATCGCGACATGAAACAATGATTGCTCGCCGTCGATGCGTATGGCGACGGCGCTGTCGGCTTGTGAAAATTTGATCGCGTTATCGATGAGGCCGGCGAATGCGCGTTCAAGGCGGCACGGTTCGCCCCATACCCAGGCGGCCTGCGCCGGGGCGGCGTAGTCGATGGTGACGCCTCCCTTATCGGCGGCCGCCTTGGTCGCGGAGACGGCGGCAGCCATCACCTGTCCCAGATCGACGGGCTGCATCGTAAGCTTCAGCGTGTCGCCTTCGGCGTCGGCAAGGTCGAGCACGTCGAGGATCAGCCGCAACAGCCGCTTGCCGCCATCGAGCGCATACTGAGCGTATTCCTTGTATTCACCCCGCCCCGCCGGCCCGAGGCTTTCATTGGCGATCATTTCGGAAAATCCGATGACGGCGTTGAGCGGCGTTTTCAGCTCATGGCTCATATTGGCGAGGAAGCGCGTCTTGGCGGCGCTTGCGGCCTCAGCCTGAATGCGGGCGATGCGGTAGGACTCCTCGCGCGTTTTGATGTCGGTCACATCCGTCCAGATAAGTACGGCGTCCCCGCCTGCGGCGTCGGAGCGTGTAACCCGCAGCCAGCGCCCGTCCGAAAGGCGCGCCTCGAACACCTC
>CAZSBU010000042.1:0-2104 GCA_964605055.1 uncultured Caulobacterales bacterium
GCTCCGTCGGGCTCGGCCTCATGGGCTTCCATTCGTTCCTGCAAACGCTGGGCGTGCCGTTCGAGAGCGCCATGGCGAAGTCCTGGAATATCCGGCTCTTCAAGCACATCCGCATGGGCGCCGACGCGGCCTCGGTAGTGCTTGCCGAGGAACGCGGCGCCTGCCCGGACGCCGAGGAAGCC
This sequence comes from uncultured Caulobacterales bacterium, assembly GCA_964605055.1. Lineage (GTDB taxonomy): Bacteria > Pseudomonadota > Alphaproteobacteria > Caulobacterales > Parvularculaceae > Amphiplicatus. Next base: position 183 of record CAZSBU010000042.1, read on the forward strand.
GGCATGAAGCAGCGGTTTTCGCACAAGCTCGCGATCGCGCCGACAGCGTCGATCTCGATCATTTGCGGCGGCGCCAGCCCCTGCATTGAGCCGATCCCGGCGAACGTCTATGTGCACAAGACGCTTTCAGGGTCGTTCACCGTGAAGAATGTGGCGTTGAAAGAAACGCTGGCGAAAAAGAACGCCGACACGGACGACGTCTGGGGCTCGATTCTCGAGCATGAAGGCTCCGTCCAGCATCTCGATTGTCTGTCTCAGGAGGAAAAAGACATCTTCAAGACGGCATTTGAAATTGACCAACGCTGGGTCATCGAGCTTGCCGCAGACCGCAGCCCCTATATCTGCCAGGGCCAGTCGGTGAACGTCTTCCTGCCGGGCGACATCGACAAATGGGACCTGCACATGCTGCATTGGACGGCGTGGGAAAAAGGCGTCAAAAGCCTCTACTATTGCCGCTCGAAATCCGTTCAACGCGCCGGTTTTGCGGGCGGCACTCGCGAGACGGCGGCGGCGCATGGCACGGCGGCGATCGCGGCCACCACCGGCAAGACCGACTATGAGGAATGCCTCGCCTGTCAGTAAAATACGCGCTTAATCAGGCCGGGCCATTACTTTTAGCGCTGACCTATATAAAAAACGGCCTCCAACGGGGGCCGTTTTGCATTCCGTGTTTATGCGGATCACCGACTACGCCTCAGCGTTCGCCGGAACGATGGTGACGCTTTCGCCGCAGCCGCAGGCGTCGATCTGGTTCGGATTGCGGAATACAAATCGCTGCGACAGCTTTTCCTCGACGAAATCGATCTCCGTGCCGATGAGGAAAAGAATGGCCTTTGGATCGATAAGGATCGTCACCCCGTTGTCCTCGACGACTTCTTCGAGCGGCCCGGCCTCAGTGGCGTAATCCATCGTATATTCCATGCCGGCGCAGCCGCCATTCTTGACGCCGATCCGCACGCCGATGAATTTTTCCTCAGCGCCCGCCATGATCTCGGACATGCGCGCAGCGGCGGCCGTCGACAAGCGCACGGCCTTCGGGCGCGGGCGGCGCGTCGATATCGATCCGGTAACGGTCGTACTCATTACATCCACCCGAGTTCGAGGCGCGCCTCGTCCGACATTCGCTCCGGCGTCCACGGCGGGTCGAACACCATGCTCACCTTTACGCCGACAACGCCTTCAACATTCTTGACGGCGTTCTCAACCCATCCTGGCATTTCACCCGCGACCGGGCAGCCGGGCGCTGTCAGCGTCATGTCTATAGCCAGTTGGCCGTCGTCGGACAGGTCAACCTTATAAATGAGGCCGAGTTCATAGATATCAACCGGTATCTCAGGGTCATAGACAGTCTTCAGACCCTTGATCACGTCTGCCGTGATGCGGGCGATATGGTCTGCCGGTTCGGTATTTGCCGCATCGGAACCGGCATCCGCGAGAACGTCCATGTCAGGAGCGGGGCTAGCCGCCGCTGAAGACGCCGGCTCGGAGGCGGCGCCGTTCGTCTCGTTACGAGGTTTCAAATCGATAAAATCGCGCATCATTGCGGATACCTTGCCTATCAGGGTCATCTCAGGAGATCGTGCGTTTTCTTCAGCCCCCTGACGAGGGCGTCGACATCGTCATGGTTGTTGTAAGCGCCGAACGAAGCGCGGCACGTCGCCGACACGCCAAGGCGCGTCATTAGCGGCTGCGCGCAATGATGACCGGCGCGGATGGCGACGCCCGAGCGGTCGAGGATCGTCGAGACATCATGCGGATGGGCGCCTTCAACGCCAAAGGTGATGATCGGCGCCTTACCCGCGGCTTGTCCGTAGAGCGTGACGAAGTTCAGCCGGCGGAGTTCCTCCATCGCGTGGGCGGCGAGCGCGGCTTCGTGTTCGGCGATGGCGGCGACGCCCTTTTTCTGCATCCAGTCAAGGGCC
>CAZSBU010000042.1:2114-13588 GCA_964605055.1 uncultured Caulobacterales bacterium
GTCACGACGTCGATCATCTCGCCGCCGCCGCGGAACGGGCTCAACCGGTCCAGCGCGGCGCGGCGCCCGTAAAGCGCGCCAATGCCGGTGGGGCCATACAATTTGTGCCCGGTGAAAACATAGAAGTCGCAGCCGATCGCCTGCACATCGACCGGGCTGTGCACGCTCGCCTGGCAGCCGTCAAAGAGAATAAGCGCCCCATTTTCATGGGCGATGCGCGACAGCTCTGCGGCGGGGGTAAGCGCGCCGAGCACGTTCGACATATGGGTGATCGCCACGAGCTTCGTGCGCTCGCTGAATAACGCTTGAAAAGCGTCAAGATCGATCTCGCCATCGTCGGAGACATCGAGCCATTTCAGAACGACGCCGTGACGTTCGCGCAGAAAATGCCACGGTACGATGTTGGAGTGGTGCTCCATCACGGACAGGATGATTTCATCGCCCGCGCGAAGTTCCGCCTGCGCCAGGCCATAAGAGACAAGATTGAAGGCGTCCGTTCCGCCCGTAGTCAGCACGATATCGTCAGCGCTTGGCGCATTGAGAAACTTTGCGACGATGCCCCGCGCCGCTTCAAAAGCGGTCGTTGCCTCATTCGAAAGCGTGTGCAGGCCCCGGTGCACATTCGCATAGGAATGGGTCATCGCCTGCGTCATCGCATCGATGACCGCGCGCGGCTTTTGCGCCGACGCCGCGCTGTCGAGGTAAACGAGCGGCTTGCCGTTTATCTCGCGCGAGAGAATCGGAAACTCATTCCTTAATTGACCAACGTCGAACGCCATTATGTCTCCTGAACCCATGCCTGCATGGCCTGACGAAACGCCGTTTCAATGTCGGGGTCTGTCAGGCTGTCGAATGTCTCGCCGATCACCGCTTCCACGAGCATGCCGCGCGCGGCCGCTTCATCGAGCCCACGCTGGCGCAAGTAGAAGAGAGCCTCTGCGTCGAGGGAGCCAGCCGTTGCGCCGTGGGCGCACAAAACGTCATCGGCGTAAATCTCAAGCTCGGGCTTGTGGTTAGCTTCGGCGCTGTCGGATAGAAGGAGGGCTCGCGCTCGCATCTCGGCGTCAGTTTTCTGCGCCGGGCGCGCCACAAGAAACTTGCCCTGAAATACGCCTCGCGAGCGTCCGCGAAATGCCGCCCGGTGAGCCTGACGCGTAACACAGCCAGGCGCATGATGGGCGACATGGCTTGTCAGATCCGCATGGCGCGCGCCCGATAACGCCGCCGCGCTTGATATATTGATATTGGCGTGTGCGCCATCGACCGCAAGGCGCATTTCGATCCGCGCAATGCGCGCGCCAAGCGCGAGCGCCGTCTGACGAAAGCGCGCGCGCTCGCCCAATCGCGCCGCGAAAAGCGACGCATGGGCGCCCGCGCCGTCGCCGCGCTGTATGAAGCAGCGCGTCAGGGATGCATTTAAGCCAATCGACGCCTCGATCAGCGTATTCTCAAAGTTATCGCCTTGGCCTTCATGGCTTTCCAGAACCGTGAGCGAGGCGCCGTCGGCGACGTTAATCCGGATGCGCGCATGGCTCGCTACGCCCGCCGCTGCAAACCGAAGATGGATGGGCCGCGAGGCGGCGGCGCGCACGTCAATACGAAGAGATTTATCCGCCAGGCTCGCGGCGAGGTTCGCCAACGGATGATCGACGGAGGGCGCTGACGGCGCATCGCCGCCGTCTATAATCGATAGAGCGACGCCCTCCGGCGCATCACCGGCAAAGCAAGGTTCGCCGTTCAGTATTTCAATCGTGAACGCCTCAACATCGGCGAACGGCGACGGGGCAAAGGCGACATCCTTTTCCGCTGGCGCAATTTCATCCCGAAGGGCGGCTCGCAGGTCGGTCCATTTCCAGGCCTCCATGCGCCGATGCGGCAAACCGGTTTTCGAGAAGGCATCGAACGCCGCCGTCCGCCCGCGCAGGCGCGCGGCCGTCTGAAATCCGGCTTCCATCGCCGTCGGATTGATGAGAAAAACCGATCCCATCCTTTAAGCCGCCTTGATGAATTGTTCGTAGCCGGCGCGCTCAAGTTCAGCCGCCAGCTCCATACCGCCCGATTTGACGATTTCGCCGGCTGCGAGAACGTGCACGCGATCCGGCCGAATATAATCGAGCAGACGCTGATAGTGCGTGATGACGAGAAAACTGCGGCGCGGTCCGCGCAGCGCGTTCACCACGTCCCCCACCATCCTCAACGCATCGATATCAAGGCCGGAGTCCGTTTCGTCGAGCACGCCAAGACGCGGCTCGAAGATAGCCATCTGCAGCATCTCCATGCGCTTTTTCTCGCCGCCAGAAAAGCCAACGTTGAACGGACGTTTGAGCTTTTCATCCGTCAACCCGACGAGCGCCGCTTTCTCGCGGATGAGCTTGAGAAACGCCGCCGCGGAAACTTCTTCCTCGCCGCGCGCGCGCTTTTGAGAATTCAGCGCAGTACGGATAAAATTCATTGTCGCGACGCCAGGAATTTCCATCGGATGTTGGAACGAGAGGAACACGCCGCGCGCAGCCCGCTCATTGGGATCGAGCGAGAGAAGGTTTTCCCCGTCAAGCGTCACCTCGCCGTCCGTGACTTCATACGCTTCGCGGCCCGCGAGCGTGTGGCACAACGTGGACTTGCCGGAGCCGTTCGGCCCCATGACGGCGTGTACTTCACCGTCCGGTACCTCGAGCGACAGGCCGCGAAGAATCTCGGCGCCTTCAACCGCCACATGTAGATTGGTGATATTGAGCATTTAACCGACGCTTCCTTCAAGGCTGACGCTGACAAGTTTCTGCGCTTCGACCGCAAATTCCATCGGCAGTTCCTGCAAAACCTCCTTGCAGAAACCATTGACGAGAAGCGCAACGGCTTCTTCCTCCGAGAGGCCGCGCTGCTGGCAGTAAAACAGCTGGTCTTCCGAAAGGCGCGAGGTCGTCGCTTCATGCTCCAATATCGCCGACGGATTTTTCGTCTCAATATAGGGAATTGTGTGGGCGCCGCACTGCGCGCCGATGAGGAGCGAGTCGCACTGCGTGAAATTGCGCGCGCCGGACGCATTGCGGTGGACACTGACGAGCCCGCGATAGGTGGAGTTGGATTTTCCAGCCGAGATGCCTTTGGCGATAATGCGCGACTTTGTGTTTTTGCCCAGATGGATCATCTTGGTGCCGGTATCGGCCTGCTGGTGGTTGTTCGTTATGGCGATCGAATAAAACTCGCCCGAAGAATTATCGCCCTTCAGCACACAGGATGGATATTTCCATGTGATCTCCTAACCGGTTTCGACCTGCGTCCATGACACCCGGGAGTTGACGCCGCGGCAGTCGGCGCGCTTCGTCACGAAATTGTAGATGCCGCCCTTGCCGTTCTCGTCGCCTGGATACCAGTTCTGGACCGTTGAATATTTGATCTCGGCGTCATCCTCGATGATCAGCTCGACAACGGCGGCGTGGAGCTGGTTCTCATCGCGCATCGGCGCGGTGCAGCCCTCGAGGTAGGATACATGAGAGCCCGGCGCCGCGATGATCAGTGTGCGCTCGAACTGGCCAGTATTCGCCTCGTTGATGCGGAAATAGGTCGACAGCTCCATCGGGCATTTAACGCCCGGCGGCACATAAACGAACGTTCCGTCTGAGAAGACGGCGGAATTGAGCGTTGCGAAGAAATTGTCCGTTACCGGCACAACCGTGCCGAGATATTTCCGTACGAGGTCGGGATGTTCACGCACCGCCTCGGAAATAGACATAAAAATTACGCCCGCCTTGGCGAGTTCAGCGCGGAACGTCGTTGCGACCGATACGCTGTCGAACACCGCATCGACCGCTACTCTCGGCGCGCCCTCGACGCCGAGCAGCACTTCGGCCTCACGCAACGGAATGCCGAGTTTTTTAAAGTCCGCGAGAATTTCCGGCGGCACGTCGTCGATGGACTCATATTTCGCGCCCGATTTCGGCTCGGAATAATAATAATGGTCCTGATAATCGATGGAGGGATAGCGCACCATCGCCCAGGTCGGCTCCTCCATTTGAAGCCAGCGCTTGAACGCTTCCAGCCGCCAGGCGAGCAGCCATTCGGGCTCGCCCTTCTTGGCGGATATGTATCGCACTGTGTCTTCGGTCAGACCCTTGGGGGCCTTCTCGGACTCGATGTCGGTGGTGAACCCGTATTTATAGGTCTCAAGGGCCCGCGCCGTCTCTATCGTTGCGCGGTCGATCGTTTCCTTAACCTGACTCATGCCGCCCTCGCTTTCACTCTTTTATACGCTTGCGGCCATTCGCGGATGAATGCATCGGCGTCTTCTTCGGTCGAATTCCATCCAAGGGAGACGCGGATGCCGCAACTGGCGAGTTCTTCGTTCGCGCCCATGGCGGCCAGCACGTGGCTTGGTTTTGTCTTGCCAGACGAGCACGCAGAGCCTGACGAGATTGCAATGCCGGCCAGATCCATCGCCATCAATTGCGTCTGGGATGAGAACCCCGGGGCCGACAGCGACAATGTGCCCGGCAGGCGCGCTGCGCCTTTGCCCCAGATGACCGCGCCTTCTTGCTCGGCGACGTCCGCCATCCGATCGCGCAGCGCGGCGATGCGCGAAGCTGCTCCGAGGCTTGCCTGCGCTGCGCGGCAAGCAACGCCGAGACCGGCAATTGCGGGAACATTGTGCGTGCCCGCTCGTCGGTTCATCTCGTGCCCGCCGCCGCGCAACACCGGCGCCAGCGGCAAGTTCGGTCCTGAAACGAGCGCGCCGACGCCAATCGGGCCACCGAACTTGTGACCGGTGACCGCCATCAGGTCTGCCCCGCACATGGTAAAATTGACGGCCACTTTTCCCGCCGCCTGCGCAGCGTCGACGAATAGCAAACCGCCCGCCGCATGAACGATTTCGGCAGCCTCCGAAACCGGCTGTAGCACGCCCGTCTCGTTGTTCGCGAACATCAGGCAGCAGAGAAATGCGCCCTCGCGGGCTGCGTCATAGGTCGTCAAGCGGTCGCGCAGCCAGCCAAGATCGGCCAAACCCGCCGCCGTGGCAGGCATGATCTCCACCGGCAGCCCAGTCGTTGCGGCGTTCGCGGCAACGGCGGCGTGCTCAATCGCGGAGACGAAAATCCGCGATATGCCCCCCTGCCCCGCCAACCCGTGTAGCGCGTAGTGGATGGCCTCGGTGCCGCCGCTGGTGAAAATAACGCCGTTGACCGGCCCGTTGACGAGTCCGCGCAGCGCTTCGCGCGCATCCTCAACGATGGCGCGCGCGGCGCGGCCTTCGGCGTGCACGGACGACGAATTGCCAACCGCGCGCATCGCGACGCATACGGCGTCAATCACCTCCGGCCGCACGGGCGTCGTCGCATTGTGGTCAAGATAGCGCCGGGTGCGGGATGCGGACGATTCGCTCATACCGCCGGCTCCGTCATTTTCGTATGAACCGCGCGAGAGGGACGATTGACCGAAGCGATCCCGAGGACGCGCCGCTCGACAATGTCTTCCAGCGTCACAGTGTTCAGGAACAACGCGATCTGGCGGCCCAGCTCATCCCAGAGATCGTGCGTCAGGCACCGCGCAGAGGCGCCGCGGCACCCCGCCGCGCCGCCGGGCTCGCAAGCGGTCGTGCGGATTTCTTCATCGACCGCAGCGACCACATCCGCCACGCGGATGTCTGAGGCAGAGCGAGCAAGCACATATCCGCCCGCCGCGCCGCGTGCGCTCTCCACGAGGCCGGAGCGCCTCAGCTTCACGAATAACTGCTCAAGGTAGCTGACGGAAATGCCCTGACGCTCGCCGATCTCGGTCAACGCCATAGGCCCGGCGCGTCCTGACGCCGCCAATTCCGCCATGGCTGAAACTGCGTAGCGTCCTTTGGTGGTCAGTTTCATTCAAGACCCAGATTCATCGTCCGCCGCCTCTTCAATTCCATCGCGTCAGCCCCAACTCAGCGCATCTTCTGTTGCGCTAGGGCCACATGAGCGATTGAAAATCCCGGACCCCAGACCGATCTGTGCTATCCGCGGCTCTCAGTTTGTTAGCTGCCAGTCGTAATTTAGCAATTCCGACGGCCCAGATCAACTATTTGCCCGCCGGTTTCGTCTCAATTGCTGAGCGATCACGCGATACAACCACGCCATCCTTACTGTCACAGTAGGGATTTTTTCGAGGAGCTCCGATGCCCGAAGTCATCTTCACCGGACCGGAAGGCCGCATCGAAGGTCGCTATCAACGCGGCAAGGGCGACAGCCCGCCGGTTGCGCTGGTGCTGCACCCCCATCCCCTGTTCGGCGGCACGATGAACAACCGCGCCTGCTATGAACTCTACAACATTTTCGCCCGGCGCGGCTTTTCCGTCCTACGGTTCAACTTCCGCGGCGTCGGGCGCAGCCAGGGCGAATACGACCAGGGTCAGGGCGAACTGGCCGATGCTGCGACGGCGCTCGATTACCTGCAACAGCTCAATCCAAACGCTCCGTTCGCATGGGTCGCCGGCTTTTCATTCGGGTCGTGGATCGGCATGCAATTGTTGATGCGCCGACCGGAAATTGCCGGATTTATCGCCGCGTCCGCTTCGGCGAACCTTTACGACTTCACCTTCCTCGCGCCCTGCCCGTCGTCAGGCGTGGTGCTGCATGGCTCGGAAGATCGCATCTGCCCGCCTGACGAGACGCGGATCATGGTCGATCGCACGCGCACGCAGAAAGGCCGCAAGGTCGAATTCCAGATCATTCCGGGCGCCGATCACTTCTTCGAAACCAAAATCGACGAATTCATCGCGGCTGCGGAGGCTTATCTCGATCGGCGGCTCGCTTTTCCGGAACCAGAAGGCCCCTATCACGAGTGAGGGAACGGCGGCCGCCTGCTGGCGACCATGTTTTCACTTTCGCCGCTTACTGACCCGTTTTCAGGCGCCGATAGATGATGGCGTTCAGCGCGAACTGGGCGCTGTAAATAAACGCATTGAAGATGATGCTGGCGATGGCGAGCAAAATCCCGAGCGCCGCGCCGATAACCGGGCCTGCGCCGCTGCGGTTTCGCAACATTCCGGCGACAAGATCAAGCACGCCGACCGCGAGTTGGAAAATGATTGCTGCAATTACGAGGAAGGCTGTCATCAGAACAAGCGCGCCGAGCACACGCCAGAACACCCCGGTTGTCATCGCAAACGCCGCCCCGAAGTCGAGACGGTCTTCGCACGCCGCAGCAGTTGCAAAGGGAGCGAACTTGACCGCCAGATAGATTGACGGAACCGCCGCTGCGAGACCGCCAAGAACAAGGAAGCCAGCCGCCTCAGCGAGTCGCTCGGACGCTTCGGGCGAGACCGAACCGCCCTGCTCGGTCGCTGCGACCACCCGCATGATTTCCTCAAACGCCGCCAACGGATTGACGCCCATCGCGAAGCCGACGGCAGCCATAATCGCCAGCGACACGACTGTGCCGATCCCCGCGGTGAACAAACAGGCCAGATAGACCCGCGCTGCAGCACCATCCATCCTGAGGTGGAACAAGCCCGGCCGATCTTCGCCCAGCGCGACGAGACGCAGGACGGAAGTCAGCGCGCCCGACCAGAAGAAAAATGTTAGCGCGTAGACAACGAGACCCGCGAGGGCGAACTGCCAGAACGGCAGGCGCAAGGCGTCGAATGGCGCGAGCGCCTTGTTCTCAGCGGCGGCATTTTGCACGGCTTCGATGTCGATGACGCCGGCGACAAAAATACCAATGATGAGGATGGAGATTATGGCGGGCGCCCAGCCGAAGCGAATGATTGCGCCCCAGCGATGTCGCGCGAAGTCAGCCGCTTCAGATACGGATGCGCCAACAGGAAAATCTCGCGACATGGCAGAACCTCGATAGCCGGCGCGAAACGGTTAGACAGACCCGCACTCGCCCGCAACAGACTTCGCGCGCATTTCGCTCACTCACGCCGAAGCCTTCAGCGATCGGCACGCGATTGTGAACGATGCACAAGCGCGCTCATCGAGCGTCTCCGGATATCGGAAATTTATACGCTTTCACTCTCGCGATACAGTCGTCCGAGCAGGCCTGCCGTCACGCCGAACGTAAAGAAGCTCCAGAAAACATTATAAAGAATTTTCAATACGGCCCAGATCCAGACAAAGAACGGCATGACCCAGGCTGCTTGTTCGCCATCATTGAAGAACTTTGTGTAGACGGCTGTCGCCTCAAACAATGTCTGTAGACCGGCGAGTGCAGCCGGGAAGGCCAGCATATTGATAAGGGCCTGAATCACCAGCATGAAGCCGCCCAACAACAACACGGTCACCAGCAGGCGCAAGACGTTCCAACCGCGTGTGACTCGCAAGGTTCCGGCAAACGCCATCGACCTGCGACAGACAGCAACGCCCTGATAGGGAAACAGGCGCAAATTGACATAAACCAGTAAAAGCGCGCCGAGGCCCAAAAAGGCCTGCGCCATGTTCGCGGCGTCCGGCAGACCCGTTTTCAGAACGACGCTGGCGACGATGACAACGAGGCCGAGATAGATCGCTAGCAAGATTGCCGTCATCAGCGCCCGCGCGGGAAGATTGCCAACCCCCGACGGGCGCGCGCGGTTTGCAGGACGGAAGTGCTGCGTAAAAATCACGAGAGAAATCGAGAATAACACGACAGTCGCGACGCCCCAGAGGCCGTAATCATAGACCCAAAGCTCGCCGCGTTCTAGAAGCACGCTTTCTGTATTCGCCAGGTCAATCGTGTGCAGACTGTTGGCGTCAGGAAATATGACGTAAGTGCGCGACAACGCGTCGACGATGATGGAAAGAATGAAAGCAGCCGTCGCCTGCAGCGGCAGACCGACAATCGCCACAGTTACAAACGCCCCGAAGGCGGCCGCCAGCAGATAGCGAATTTGATCGGGCCCAAATGGCGCGCGCAACACGCCCGGCGCAGGGCGTTCGCCCAATCCGGCGAGGCGGATTAGCGGGGCCATAAAGGTTGCAATCAGAAATGCGCTCGCGACGAATGAGAACGCCTGCAAGAGCAGCATCGGGGCCGACCCGGCGTCAATACCGACCGCGCGCGCCTGCGCCGCGGCCATCGCCACCTGTTGGAACGTCGCTCCCGCCGGCAGGTCGCCGAATGTAATAAGACGCCCCTCGGCGATCGACAGCGACCCGAACACGGTCGCCATATTCAGTATAAGGAGCAGCGTCACTGGCAACCAGGCGACGCGCATGATGCTTTCCATCCGTCGAGCGCCAAAATTCAGCGACTCCCCGGCTACCGACGCTATGGCGAATGTCATTTGACCAGTTGCCCCGCACTCAACCCCGCCGGCTTTGATTGCCGGCTCACCCGTCGTTTCAGTGCATGCCTCAAGGCGGCCGCATCGAAACGCCCCGGATGAATGTTAACCGAACGAGCGTGCGGCGCAATCGCTGCGCGCGACGTTTAGAGGCGACCAATTCCCGCCAGCCGGGAATTGCCGATCCGGCGCCCCGTATATAAGACAACTCGATGACCGATCAGAGAAATCACCATCCTGAAATTCATATCGTCGGCGCTGGGCTTGCCGGATCGGAAGCCGCCTGGCAGGCCGCAATGCGCGGCGCCCGCGTTGTTATTCACGAGATGCGGCCAGCCAGAATGACAGAGGCCCATCAGACCGGGCTCTGCGCCGAACTCGTCTGCTCAAATTCGTTCCGCTCCGACGACGTCGAGACGAACGCCGTCGGCCTGTTGCACGAGGAAATGCGCCGCGCCGGATCGCTGATCATGCGCTGCGCGGACAGCCATCAGGTTCCAGCAGGCGGGGCGCTCGCCGTTGACCGCGACGCGTTCGCCGCCGCCGTCACCGAGGCCCTGTCGGCGCATCCAAACATCGAGTTTCGCGCTGAGGAGGTTGCGGCTCTGCCCCCGGCGGACTGGGGCAACGTCATCATATCGACAGGTCCGCTGACCGCCGCGCCGCTCGCGGACGCAATCCGTGAAGCGACCGGAGAGGAAGCGCTAGCGTTTTTCGACGCCATCGCCCCGATCGTCCATCGCGACAGCATCGATTTTGAAAAGGCCTGGTTCCAGTCGCGGTACGACAAGAAAGGCCCGGGCGGCGACGGGGCCGATTATATCAATTGTCCGCTTGATGAGACGACCTACAATCGTTTCATCGACGCGGTTCTCGCGGGCGAGAAAACCGAATTCCGGGAGTGGGAGAAGTCGACGCCCTATTTTGAGGCATGCCTTCCCATCGAGGTGATGGCTGCGCGCGGGCGAGAGACTCTCCGCTTCGGCCCCATGAAGCCGGTCGGGCTGACCGATCCGCGCACAGGACGCAGGCCGCACGCCGTTGTACAACTGCGCCAAGATAATGCCCTGGGCACGCTCTATAATATGGTCGGTTTTCAGACGAAGCTTAAATACGGCGCGCAAACGGAGGTCTTCCGACTCATACCGGGGCTTGAGAATGCGGAATTTGCCCGCCTTGGCGGCATACACCGCAACACGTTCCTCAATTCCCCGCGCCTGCTCGACGGTGCGCTGCGGCTGCAAAAACGCCCGCACTTGCGTTTCGCCGGCCAGATTACCGGCGTCGAAGGCTATCTGGAAAGCGCGGCGATCGGGCTTCTGGCGGGCCGGTTTGCGGCCGCCGACGCAGGATTGGGCGACGCTTCCCCGCCGCCGACAACAACCGCCCTCGGCGCATTGCTGGCGCATATAACCCGCGGGCATATTTCACACGAAGCAGGCGAAACAGCGCGCGGTGCGCCATCTTCTTTCCAGCCAATGAACGTCAACTTCGGCCTGTTTCCGGAAATCGAAGCGCCGGCGGCGATCGACGGACGGCGCATCCGGAGAAAAGAGCGCGGCCGAGAACGCAAGCGCCAGCTATCGAGGCGGGCGTTGGAACACCTCGCGGCGTGGCTCGATCCGAAAGATCCGCGAACTAACGAGAAACAATTAAACGCGGTTGCGCTTGAAGGGGCCCAGTAACGAGAACGGCCGCGACGGTAAACCGTCGCGGCCATCCCTCTCGATGCGGCCATGGGGGAGACGCGCCGCACCAGTGAGATCTACAAGTATTTGATACTGTTGGAGTTTCAGTGCTTGTCGGAAATCGATCTTTCAACATGTACGCAACAGAGCGTGCTGCTTTTTGATCACGCGCCCTAAAATCTGCGTGTGATTTAGTCGCGCGTCCTATTCACGTCAAGCTGATTTATGTAACTTTTTTGTCAAGTTAGGCGCGGGGGCGTACGTGACGGAACGACAGACTGCCGACGTGGCCAAAACTGGCCAGCCGAGCGCTCGCGATGAAGCGGACGCTTCAATGCGAGGTGAGGCTTCGAAAGAAAGCGCCATCGCGACGATCCATGGCTATTTGACGGAACTCCGCGCCATACGCCCTACCGTGGCGCTCAGCGCGGCGCGATCGGTAAAGGGCGCGCGAACGCTGCGCGACATCCTGCAAGCCGCGAACGCCGTGTTCGTGCGCGACGGCCATGCCGGACTGTCGCTGCGCAAGGTCGCCGACGAGACAGGCGTCGCGGTCG
>CAZSBU010000042.1:13598-15234 GCA_964605055.1 uncultured Caulobacterales bacterium
AAACGCGCGCTGCTCGAGGCGATGCTGAAGGAAGCGCTCGCCGATTACGTTGAAGCGCATCTCGAGCAGTTCGAGGCGGATCGTGACTCGCCGCTCGACATTCTGCTGAACGTCGTCGTGTTTTACGTTTCGAACGGGCGTCAGTCGTATCGCCTATTCTATCAGATCTGGGGGTATGCAGGCAGCGACGGGCAAGCCCTCGCCCTCATCCGTGAGCTCTATCGGCCAATCGGGCGGTTCATCTATCTGCTTGTGCGGGCGGCCAATCCCGCTCTCGACGACCGGCGCGCGCGTCAGGTTGTCTTGCAGATCTTCAGCCTTGAGGAAGGCCTGAAACTGTTCATGGGCATGGGCCCAGCGGATGACACGGCGCTGGCGAGCGCTGAGGAAGATATCCGTGAGCTGACGAAACGGCTGGTTCTCGGCGCTTGAGGCCGCCGCGAAAAAGAACCATTCTCCGCGATGGAAAAACCGTCGTCAGGGAGGAGCCGCCGTGTCAACCGAGAGCAAACAACATGACGCCGCAGGAATGGCGAGGGACTCGCCTTGCGACGGCGTCGAAATCGTCATCGAACCCCGCCGCCGCGACCTTGGCGGCTTTACCGTCGGGCGCGTGCTGCCATACGCCAAGCGCCGCATGGTCGGTCCATTCATTTTCTTCGACGAGATCGGCCCGGCAGACTTTGCGCCGGGAACCGGCATAGACGTCCGACCCCATCCGCATATCGGACTCGCGACGATCACCTATCTGTTCGAGGGCGAATTGCGCCACCGGGACAATCTTGGGTCGGACCAGATCATCAGGCCAGGCGACGTCAACTGGATGACGGCCGGTCGCGGGATTGTTCATTCCGAACGCACTGACGATGCGCCTCGCCAGACAGGGCAGCGCATGCACGGCATCCAAAGCTGGATCGCTTTGCCGGAAGCTGACGCCGAAACTGATCCGGCGTTTCACCATCACCCGAAGGCGAGCTTGCCGCTATTGCAATTTGGATCTGCGCGCCTGCGCTTGATCGCCGGCCGCGCTTATGGCGCGACGTCCCCCGTGAAAACCTTCTCCGATTTGTTTTATGCCGGCGTTGAGGCCGACGCCGATGCGATTATTCCAATTCCGGACGATCACGAGGATCGCGCGATCTATATCCTTGATGGCGCCGTAACGATCGGCGGCGCGTCTTTTAATCGCGGCCAGATGGCGGTGTTTCATCCCGGCAAGGCGCCGACTGTCCGAGCTACGGCGCCGTTGCGCGCGATGGTCTTGGGCGGCGCCAATCTTGGCCACCGAGTGATCTGGTGGAACCTTGTCGCGACCTCGCAAGGGCGCATCGACGAGGCCAAAAATTCCTGGCGGGAGGCGGCGCGCCTCGGCTTTCCGTCGGGATTGTTTGCGCTTCCGCCGGGCGAAACCGAGCATATCCCCCTGCCCGACAATTAAGCGGCTTCCCGCCGCTTCGTCGCCGTCGCCTAGAGTAAAGGTCCCTTGCCATGCCCTTCGGGGTGATGTAAAGGTCCCTTGTCTTGCTCGGATGGGCGCTGCGAAAGTCGAGGGAAGCGAGCGATGAGTCGTTGGATATACATTCTACTGGGCGGCGACTTCTCGAGCCCCGCATTCCGGCGGATGATGTGGCGGCTT
>CAZSBU010000043.1:0-15131 GCA_964605055.1 uncultured Caulobacterales bacterium
GCATTATGCAGCGGCACCGTCTCATCCAGCCGGTCCTGCGTCAGGATGAAGCCGCCGACATGCTGTGAAAGGTGACGCGGGAAAGGTACGGCGAGCAACTGGCTGGTCAGATCGATGAGGCGGCTAATTTCAGGCGTCTCAGCGTCAAAACCTGCTTCGGTAAAGCGCTCTTTCGGCAGATCGCGACCGAAACTGCCCCAGACGGTTGAGACGATGCGCGCCGTGATGTCTTCCGACAGGCCCAACGCTTTTCCAAGTTCGCGTACGGCGCTTCGCGGGCGGTAATGGATGACGGTCGCGGCAATGGCGGCGCGGTGGCGACCATAACGGCGATAAACGTACTGCATCACCTCCTCGCGCCGCTCATGCTCGAAATCGACGTCAATGTCGGGTGGTTCTTTGCGCTCTTCTGACACGAAGCGCGAGAACAGTAAGTCGTGTTCGGTTGGATCGACCGAAGTGACGCCGAGCAGGAAGCATACGATCGAATTGGCGGCGCTGCCCCGCCCCTGGCAAAGGATTGGCGGCGTTTGCGCGCGGGCGAACTTCACCAGATCATAGACGGTGAGAAAATAGCAGGCGTAGTTCTGCTTACGGATGAGCTGGAATTCCTCGCCCACACGCTTGCTGACATCGGCGGGAAGCTCGCTCCCATACCGCGCATGGGCCGCCTCGATCACGATATGCTCTAGCCACGCTTGCGGCGCCCATCCCTCTGGCGCGGCTTCGTGCGGATATTCATAGCCTAGCTGCTCAAGCTCGAAATTAATCCCGCCGAGAAATCGGATTGTCTCCGCCAGCGCCTGCGGATAGGCGCTAAACAACCGCGCCATCTCCGTCGGCGACTTAAGATGCCGCTCGGCGTTGACCTCAATTCGCGTGCCGGCGCTAGCGATCGTAACGCCCTCGCGGATGCAGGTCAGCATATCGTGCAGCGGCCTTGCATCCGGCGCGGCGTAAAGCACGTCATTGTTGGCGAGCATCGGGATGCCGACCGCACACGCCAGCGCCTCCAGACCTGCTACCTGCCGCGCATCGGGTCCGCGGCGGAACATGGTCGCGCCCAGCCAGACGCGGCCTGGTGCGATCCGGGCAAGACGGGTCAGCAGCGGCGCAAGCCCTTCGGGCTGAACCAGCGTCAGATGTGGCGCGGGCGCAGCGCTGTAATGGTTGACTGGACTGCGGCGCAGCCTCTGCGGCGCTGTTGTCGTCTCAGGCAAGACGATCAGTTGCAACCCCTCCTGAAAGGCTAGCAGATCTTCAAGCCTGAGGATGCAGTCTCCCTTTTCAGCGCGGAAGTTGCCGGTGGTTAGTAATCGCGTCAGCCGTCCCCAAGCACGCCGGTCCTGCGGATAGGCGATGATATCGGGCGTTCCGTCGACAAACACGAGCCGCGCGCCAGCAATGAACTTGGGCAAGGTTCGCCCGTTCTCTGCCTGCGCCTCTCTCGCGCGCTTCATGGCGCTCCATGCGCGGACCACGCCCGCAACCGTGTTGCGGTCGGCAATGCCGATGCCGGACAGACCCAGTTCGATCGCGCGCGCGATCATGCAGGCAGGATGAGAAGCGCCGCGCAGAAAGGAGAAATGGCTGGCCGTTACAAGCTCGGCATATTCCGCGCTCATGCGAACAGACCGTGCAGGTACCAGCGGGGATTTGGGTGCTCATCGCCGTAAAGACCGTAACGAAACAGCCAGAAGCGACGGCCGCGTATATCTTCCACGCGAAAATAATCGCGCGTCAGACCGGGACTTCCCGGAGGATGACGCCACCATTGCGGCGCCATCCGCTCCGGGCCTTCGCAACGGGCGACATCGTACAACTGCCGGCGCCAACGAAAGCGCTGAGGCGGGCCATCAGACACGGCGGCAATCACTTCGATTGGCTGAGGCGGGTGGAAGAGATGGGTGGGGCGCAGCGGCGGCTCGCCCGATCGCTGCAATGGCCATGACGCTGCCCGGACTTTGTCAACAGCGGGCAGGCCGAGCGCTGTTTGTTCGGGCATGTGTGAGTCTTTAGCGATGAAGCGTACTATGCGTTCGCGACCCAGTCTGGCGCTCAGCCGATCGATTAGCCCGCCAAGCGCTTCCTCATTCTCCTCATCGCCCTCAAGCGTCAGCTGCGCCGACTGCACGGATTCATCGCCGACTACAGCGAGCCGGATCATGTCAAAACCGAAGCCGGGGTCGATCGGATCGGCAAGCGTCCCGATCCTTTCGCTGATCAGTCGCACGATCCGGATCGGATCGCGCACGGGCAAGCCCGTTTCGACCGCCAATTCGATGACATGGCCATCGCTCCGATACAGCCGGACGTCAAAGCGCCGTCCCCCACGCTGGCGTTCCTCAAGCGCCAGCGCTGCTGAAGCTGCGAGTTCGCCGATGATCTCCAGCGCGACATCGACCGTGGCGATGGGCTCGGCGAAGCGTCTTTCAAATGCCAGCGATGGCGCGGGCCTTAATGGCGTAATTCGGCTATCGCTACGGCCAAGCAGTCGGTCGAGCCGGTCAATGACGACAGGCCCAAAACGCGCGGCGAGCGGAGCGGGCGGGCGATCGGCAAGAGCGCCAATAGTCTTGAGGCCCGCACGACGCAGCGCTGTCGCCTCCTCTGCGTTCAGTTCCAGCGCTGCAATGGGCAGACGGCGCAGCGCCGACGCCTCGTCCTGTGCAGGCGCGGAGGGGTGCCGCGCCAGCGCGCGCGCAGCTTCCGGCGTAGCAGCTGCGGCAATGCTCACATCGCTCGCAAAGCCATGCATCCGTGACTTAACCTCGGCGATCATGCCGGCCTCGCCGCCAAAAAGATGCTGGCATCCGGTTATGTCGAGCGCGAGCCCGTCAGGAGGATCGACCGCCACCAGCGGCGTGAAGCGATCGCAGGCATCCGCGATCCGCTCCAACCAGCGCCGATCCGCTGCTGGATCGGCCGCTTCCGCCCGCAATTCGGGAAGCCGCACCCGCGCATCGGCGAGAGTCATGCCCGGCGTGACGCCCAGACTGACGGTGCGTGCGTCGCAAGCAAAAAGCCTCATCGCGCCGCGCCTTCGCTCCACCAGTGCGATCGGGTGGCTATTCGGCGCCTTAAAGGGCGCTGAGCCCGCCAGGCGGTCGGTCGACAGAAAAGGGAACCATAGCGCGAGGAAGCGCCGCCCTGCTTCCTTCCTCCCAACTACATAATCGCTCCTGCTCACGATCCCACTCCACACGCCACCGGCCGCCCCCCACACGGCCTCTCTGACGCAACAATTCGACATCCCAGGCGGGGTATCCGGGTGCATTCGCCGCTAAAGCCAACGACGGCGCCGCCGACATTCGCCAGCGCGTTTGCGCGGCGCTTGGCAGCGGAAGGCCGCCGATCTTAAGTAACAACGCAGTGACGCCCGATGTTTCGGCGGCGAGCGCCATGCGGCGGCTGGCAGTCAGATCGAGCGATCGGGGATCGCCCTTCACCTCGACAATCACGGACCCAAGCGCTGGGCAGCGCAAGGCGTCCACCGCCGCGCGCATTACACTCACTGCATCGGGTAGCCTGCCCAGGATTAACCTGCCGGGATCAAGCCCGATCTGGGCCAGTCCGGCGGCGTGAAGCATCCCCACCTGCCGCTCGACGGCTGCTTCGCGCAGCCAGAGCATTGCGCCGCCACACCGCTGCGCCAAAATACCCGCGAAAACCGCACTGCTGCCGCACTCTTCCTCGCTTGCCAGCAGTTCGTGCACCCGCCCGCGCAGTAAACCGCCGCCAAGCGTTCGGTCGATCGCGATATGGCCGGTCGGAGCGAAACTGTCTTCCGCTGCGCACGACCTTCGCGCGCGGCCGTCGAGTACGGCAATCCTACGCCGAATGAGAGGGAGCTGATCTTTCATTTGTTCATGCTATGTTCTCATTTTTATCCGGTCAATTAGGTTGCTAATTTGTCTCGGGGCGGTTTGGCCGGTCGGCCCCCTCTCATATCGGCGCTGATTGATGAAACGCCCGCGAGGCGTATCAAAAGAGAAGCCTGAGAAGAAAATTCAATATATAGTATTAATTTTATTATTTTTACTTCTGAACTGAAAATACTTTTCTTAAATATTCATTAATACTACGATCTTTCACCATATGTAGCGGACGTTTTATTCTACCGCCCTGACACATCTCCCTCGTCTCGGAATCTATGCGGATGGATTACAAGAGAAAAGCTAGAACGCACCTCGACCAAAAGAACTTTGGCCAGCGGCCTCACATGACGCTTGGTGTGTATTGATTCGACACCGCTCTGGTTCTACTTCGTGGTTTATCTCTCGGATTGGATATCACGTGATGACGGCGGGCATATCCGGCACAGCCTTGGCGCGGCAGTTCGCTCGCGCCGTTCTTGCAGATCAGTTGATCGCTGATGAGTTGACCCGTCTTGCGCTCATCGAGCTCAAATATCGCGGCGAAAGCCCTGTCGATGACGCCGCTGCGCTTATCGGCGCAATTCTCTCGATATGGCGAAGCGCTGCCAGCGCGACACCCGCGCCGTTCTCTACGCGGGCGCTCCTCGCATCGGTTCCACCGCCACCTGACACGCAGCGCATGATGGTTTTGCTGGTAGATGTTCTCGGCTTGTCGTCACTTGAAGCCGCAAAGACTCTGGTTGTCGGAAACGAAAGCGCCGAAGGCCTGTTGAACGAAGGCCGCTCGAAGTTGACCCTGGCAAGGCACGTAAGCGCCATTATCGTTGAAGACGAACCTTTGATTGCTGCCGAGTTGACGGCAATTCTGGAAGAGATGGGAGTTACCGTCGCCGGAAGCGTCAAAAACATGTCCGACGCCGTCGCGCTGGCTCAAACGGCGACGCCGGATCTTGTACTGGCCGATTACAATCTTGATGATGCCGCAACTGGCGGTGAAATCGTTGACGCCATCCGGTCATTTCACGATTGCCGCGTCATTTTCATTACCGGATTCCCGGAACAGGTGCTGGGCGGCGACGTCGCTGAACCAGACTTCGTTATCGCCAAGCCCTACGGAATGAATGCAGTGAAAGCCGCTGTCGCGCAGTGTGCGGACAGTATGACATCTACGTCGCCAGGTGAAATTTAATGACCGTGTCTGAAAAACGGCTCGTAAAACTGCAAGTGCTACTCACCGATAGCGAACTCGCTGCGATTGACGATTGGCGATTTGAAAAGCGTGCGGAAAACAGGTCTTCTGCAGTGCGTGAGTTGATCTGGCTCGGATTAAAACTCGGAGAGATCAGCCCGCAACAACTCGACGACTTTCTCGCCGAGATGAGAAAGTCGTAACGGGGTTCTCTCCCGATCAAAAAAAATCAAAGGGTTATGCAAAACAGCGCGTACTAGGTACGCGCTGTCAAGCGCTATCGCGTGAGTGACCTACAGCGAATGCGGCACAACAGGACTTGCCTGTTCCAACGCGCCAATACTCGTTTTGATTTGGTTAATTTCTCATTTATTGTCAAATCACTAAGTGAGCAACAAATGTACATAATAGATATCTTTCTATTGATGTATACTGTGACTCATCTTGGGAAAATAAGGGGCTGGGCGCTTAAAACTCGGAGGACGAGATGGAAGCCTGTTACTTATCAAACCAACTTATCGGTGAAGCCCCCTCGCTGCGGCATTACGCATTGTCGATCACGAGAAACCGCGACCTCGCCGAGGACCTCGTTCAGGACACAATGGAGCGCGCTTTGACAAAGGCGCATCTGTTTGACGGACAGAACCTCCGCGGATGGCTCCGGACGATATGCAGAAGAATTTTTCTGAACGGCCTGCGCCGTCAAAATAGACAGGGCTTTAGTGTCGAGTTCGATGAAACAGTCGCTTCGGAGTGGCTGGGCCGTCCGGCCGATCAGGAGAAGATTCTGGAAGCGCAGGAAGTTCTTTCCGCGTTCGGTCGATTGCCCCTTCAAGGGAAAAAAGTGCTGTCGCTCGTCGTCATGGACGGCATGAGCTATCAGGAGGCGGCTAACGCACTGGATATTCCGTTGGGGACGGTTCGGTCCAGAGTTTCCCGCGCACGAGAGCGCCTGCACCGCGCCTGCACGAATCGACCGCTTGGCGATGCGCGTTCCGAACGAAAGGAACAAGAAGGAAGTCAATCATGATCAACTGCGGTGTGTGTCCGGCTGACCCTTCCGCGCCGACCAAAGTAAAATGAAAAAGACTTGCGGTCTCACACGGCGCATTGTTTTCGGGTGTAGCCTGAGAGTTGTGACGGCGCTCCCAGGGGCGAGGAGCGCCGTCACGCGTTGTCGCCGGCCGGGGCGGCGGGAATGATGGCGACAACATCGGATAAATGCCCTGACAGAGCCCCGGGTTCCGTCAGTAAATTATGTATATTCACCGGTTCCATGAATACAGACGGACTCAGCGTTATCTAGTCTCGATTTTGCTGAAGCAGGGGATTCCGTCATTTGCCAAATTGGCCGGCATCAGAAGAATGAACGTACCGGCGCCTTCGGCGCGATTGCGTCGTAAATCGACCAACTAACGACTATCGAGCGCCGATTGTACTTAATCTAAGCCCTACGGTACCGAGCGCGTGCATCAGCTAACAGTATCGCTGGAAGCGCCCTGCTGGTTACGATGGCGGTTCGTTTCGCTTTTCCGGCTGAACGCCCCGCATGATTGAAGCGAAATCGGCCTTTTCCGACGTATCGAGCAAGTCGTCCTGGTTGGAATCCGCCATGTCGAAACGGTCGAGGATCGCCGTGCGAAATCCGGTCAGGTCAATTTGCCCATCTTTTGCGTTAGCATTTTCAAACGCCGCGTTGATGCCTGTTTCATCATTCGGCTGTGGCGCCGAGTCCGCAGAAACGTCGTCGGCGACAACTGAAGGATATCGAATTTCGCTAACTGCAGATTGATAATCGGCAAGAGACATCAGACCGTCGCCGTCTTTGTCATGACGATCGAACAGGACTTGCGCTAACCGGTCAAAGTCGGTTTTGTACTTTGCCTGCTCCCAAGTCACGTCAGCTCCGACGCTGCGATCGCCCGAACCCGCGGTCGTTGCGCCCGCGCCTGAAACCACCTCTTGCGTCTCGGGGTCGTATCGAGCGTTTGGCCCTTCGTCGGGGCGCGTTTGGTCCCTTCCGGGATCCGTTTTCGGACTGCGGTCGACCGGATCCGGTTGATCCTGACTTTCATTAGAAGCGACCCGATCGGGCCGCTCCGCCTCATTGGGTCGGTCCGCATTTGCATTGTCACCATCGGTGTCGACCGAGCAGCCGACGAAGCCAAGCATGAAAGCGAGTGCAACAATTGCCGACGCGGATCGAAACATCAGGGACCTCCACCAATTTGGTTCACCGAAGAGCTGAACAGCGAACGGCTATATAAGTTCCTCCAGGCGCGGAAAAAATCAGCGACGCGGCGACTTCCATGAGCGCGATCAAGATGATATTCCGCGTAAATACAGCAGGCGCTATGCTGCCGAGCGGATCGGTTCCCAAAGGCGCATCGCGCGGACATGCTCCGACCTTCGGAACTTGATCCGGTTGCCGAGCTAACAAAGTCGATTGCGGGGAAATGCCCATGAACCCTATCGGCGAGCGCAAATGCAGGGTCCTCTATATCGACGACGACGACAGACATGCGCTGCTCGTTCGTTCGACCGTTGAACTCATGGGGGACAGCGCTGTTCAAGCGCCGAGCGGCGCCGCTGGCGTCGAGCTGATCGGCGAGCAGCAGTTTGACGTTGTCGCGCTCAGTCATCATTTGCCAGATGAATTTGGCGTCGCCCTCATGAATCAGCTTCTGGCTACCCCTCAGGTTACGCCCGTACTGCGGGTGGCAGGGCCCGATGACATTCACTCCGCCATCGCATCATTAAAGGCTGGCGCCAGCGACTATCTGTTGAAAGAAATGCACGGCGACTTGGCGCTTGGCACATTGGACGGCGAAGTCACGATCCAGCGTCTACGCGATGCGCGCCGCACCGATCATGAAGAAGCACGCGGTGTCCGCGCGCGCGCGGATGCCCTGCTCGCGGAGGTAAATCACCGAGTCGCCAACAGCTTGCAGCTTGTCGCCACGCTCATAGCGATGCAGCGCCGCGCAATTGACGAAGGCGTTGGCGACCCAAGCACGGCGCTCGCGAACGCGCAGGCGCGCATTACCGCAATTGGACAGGTCCATCGCCGCCTTTATTCGTCATCCGACGTAAGCCGCATTGAACTTTCAGGGTACCTGCGAGGATTGCTCGAAGAACTTGGCGCGTCACTGAGCGTAGGAGGACGCGAGTTGCCGATAAAATTTGATGGTCCAGAACTAAACGTCAAACCCGGGACCGCCGTCACAATTGGGGTGATTGTTACAGAGCTTCTCATGAACGCATACAAATATGCGTATCCGGATGACCGGACCGGAGAGATTCGCGTCAAACTTATATTTGATGGAACGGGCGCGCGGCTGGTTGTGGAAGACGACGGCGTAGGAAAAACTGTCACTTCAGGGAAGGGACTCGGCATGCGCATCATAGAAGCGATGTGCGGATCCCTGCGCGGAGGCTGCAAGTTCGACGCTTCGGACAAAGGGTTCCGCGCGGATGTGACTTTTCTTGCGGACGTCGAAAAGCTTGGAAATGCAATGTGAGACTGGTCGCGACGCGGTGAGCGCCTGCATCTGGCGGATGTCTGGCGACGTGATACGCGCCGCTTGTTAGACCGTTGCGCCACACTCTAACCGGCGGAACTTTTCACGCTCTTTCGTGTTCCTCCAGTCGCCAAGCCGCCAATGCTGCTGCTGGATATAACGGAGGATCGAATGGACGGTTTTGATAACACTGTTGGGTCCGACAATGCGCGACGCGAGCGTCAAACGAAAGCCAAAGGGTTCGCGGGAGAACTCGGCGACGCGGTGATCGCTGAAGGCAAGGCGGCAATCGCGAATTTTGCCGACGACTATGCTCGGGAATTTGCTGCGTTGACCAAGAGGGGTCTGCGCGCACTGGGCGAGCGCGTCGCGCGCCAGCCGATGGCGGCGCTGGGTGTTGCGGCTGTCGCGGGCGTGTTTGTCGGGGCGTTTCTCTTACGGCGCTAAGTGGGTGTGACGCTGCAGACAAACGGGCCCTCGTCGGTTCGTGCCTTTGCGTACGTGATCTCTCGATCTCGGCACTTTAACCGCCTTTGAGCGAGCCTGACGAATGTCGTTAATGGAAGCGACTCCTGAAGCGCCTCGCGGTGAGGCGCGTTCGATGGTCCAGCGCCAGCTTAATGGACTTGCGACGAGCCTTGGTATTTTGACGGCGATCGCAATTGGCGCGGTAGCTTTCGCGATGAAAGATATCGTCGTCCCGACGCTCTTTGCGTTTCTCCTCGCGCTCGCTCTGAAGCCTGTCGCCGCAACGCTGGAGCGCATGAAAATACCACCGGCGCTCGCCTCTACTGCGACTGTCATTGCCGCATCTGCCGCGATCGGCGGCGTCGTATTCGTCGCCGCCCCCATGTTTTCAAAATTCATCGACGATGCGCCTCAGTTGATGCAAAAACTTGAGGAACGCGTGCGGCCGCTCCAAGCGACGCTGGAGGAGGTCAGTTCAGCTACCGATTCCGTAGAAACGATGGTCAATCCCGACAGAACCAACAATGTTCAAACCGTCAAGATCGCTTCAACGTCAACGACAATTACAGCCCTGCGCATCATCCCCACGGTGCTTGCACAATTTTTTTTATGCGGCGTTACTCGCGGCCTTCATCCTCGCCGGCCGCAATTCCTATCGGCTCAAGCTGATCGCGGCGGGGCAGACGATGCAAGAGCGCTGTCGTATGGCCCGCATCATTCGAGACATCGGCGAAAAGGTGTCCGGATACCTATTTGTCATCTCCGCCATCAACATTTTTAACGGGATCGCGGTTGCAGTCGCCTTTGCGGTACTCGGACTTCCTGATCCCATATTGTGGGGCGTCGCGTTTGGTCTTGCCAACTTTGTACCGTTTGTCGGATCGACAGCGGTTATACTGGCTTCGGCGCTCGCTGGCCTTGCGACAGAAAGTTCAGTGGTGGCCGCTATGACGGGTCCGCTGGTTCTGTTTGCGATCAATATATTTGAGGGGAATGTCTTGCAGCCGTTGCTGCTTGCGCGCCGCACGGTTGTCAATCCGCTTGCGATCGTCGTTTCGTTTGGGCTGTTTGCCTGGATGTGGGGACCGGTGGCGACCGTGCTTGCAGTTCCCGTAATTGTTTGCCTTGCGGTTGTCGCGCGTCACACACCGGGGCTGCGTGCGCTTGCCGTTGTTCTGACGAATGAAGAGCCGCAGCGCGGTAGACTCGCTGAGATGCTTAGGACCGCTCGCGCCGCTAGAGAACAATCTGCGCCTGGTATTCGGCGCGCGCCGACGGGCTCAGAGCGCCGGGCGGCCATGAGACGCGATCGACGCCGCGGCGCGCTCTCCCCGTTCCAAAACAACAGGAGCACCGCTTGAGTTTTGGCAATGATCTCAGCTCGTGTCTGACCTGTCGCCAGCTCGCGTGCTCAACCAGATAAGCCAGATAAACACTGGCTGGAACGCCAGCCGAAGCCATAGTCCGAAAGCGCCGATATTCGGGTAGCGATCGGCGTTGAGCGCCATCTCGAGATTGGCGGGCGTTACGCAAATCGTCAGTGCAATGAGCGCCCAACCGGCGACACGACGGTAACGGGGCGCAATCATCAATACAACAGAACCGATGATTTCGCATACGCCAGTGAAGAGCACCAAGAAACGCGCCAACGGCACATATTGAGGCACGATGGAAACGAAAGCGTCTGTAAATAGGAAGTGGGCGAGACCGCCCAACCCAAACCAGGCAATGACGAAACCACGCGCCAACGTGCGCAAAGAAGGAAATTTAGGCGTGATTGTCACCATTCAAAATCGTTCGCGTCATTTACTTCACCGCAGTACGCACCCATCAGTTCGCTACTCACTGTAACCATCCTACTTAATGCGTATAATGACCTTCGTGCCCGCGCACGCAATGGACCCTTCGTCGGCGACAGGTTTCCGTTACCTCAACAAAGGACCTGATCGGTGGGCTGAGCAGGGCTCTGGCGGTGTGCTACGGTGGACATTAATAAAAATACCGACACGGTCGTGAGGCGCGCCGCGACACCCGGTGCGTGAGCGCGGAGTGGCGGGCGCACGCATGTGGCCTTGCGGCGATCCACAATGGACAGGGTGGATCGAATGGATCGATGTCTTTTGCTTTTGCGAGGCCGTCACTTTCATTCTATCGCTACTCTCTCTCTTGCGTTCATCGCCCGGACGCATGATGCGGCCGCCGAGAGGGGTGGGGGATAAGTTTTCTGGCGCCATTACGCAGATGTGATCGGCGGCACGCCTGTGCTGGCGTTCATGGCGCCGGCGGCGCATCGAACAGCGGGTAAGGCTGTGGTAGCGCACGCGTAGCGCCCGAACTGCGCTTACGGCATGGATGGCCGACATGAAAAGAAGTCTATTTAAAAACAGACCGTTACTGGCGCACCCGACAGGATTCGAACCTGTGACCTCTGCCTTCGGAGGCGATACCGAGGCCTTTCCTAAGTGCACTATAGAGCGCGACGGAGTACGACAAGCGACTGATCTAGATTGTTTTTTCATATCGCTACTCCGAAGCTTCTATCCAGGAACAGGTCGCGACTTTCCCCCTGCTGCTTACGTGATGCTTACGTGAGACGTCAGTGCGGAGGCCGGCCGGAAAGGTCTGCGTTCAAATGGCAAAGCTCACGAAGCGCTTCGTCGACACCGTCGAAATCCGCGACAAAGACTATGTCGTCTGGGACGACGAACTACCCGGCTTCGGTCTTCGGGTCTTCGCTTCAGGCAAGCGAAGCTACGTGATCCAGTACCGTGCCGCAGGCCGATCGCGGCGCTATGCGATCGGACTGCACGGTGTCTGGACGCCGGAAACGGCACGGAAAGAAGCGCGGGCGCAACTCGGCAAGGTCGCCCAGGGCGAGAACCCCGCCGAAGAACGGCAGCTCGACCGCAACGCGATCACCGTCAGGGAGCTAGCCGAGCAGTACGTCAAAGCGATGGAAGCCGGGCTGATCATGGGAAAGGGCGGACGTCCGAAGCGGCCCTCTACCATCTATACCAACATCGGGGCCTTGAACGGACACATCATCCCGCTGATCGGGCAGCGCCGCGTGCAGGACCTCACCAAGGCCGACGTGACGAAGATGATGAACGACGTGATCGCGGGGAAGACCCGCGCCGTCAGGAAGACGGGCAAGAAGCGCGGCGTGTCCGTTCTGCGCGGCGGCCGGGGGACGGCGAGCAAGTGCGTCGGTTTGACGGGTTCGATGCTGACCTATGCGATCAGTATGGGGATCATCGAACACAACGTTGCTCATGGTGTCCGAAAACCCAAGGACCAGGTACGGGATCGGCGGCTGAGCGAGGACGAATATCGTCTGCTCGGCAAGATGCTACGCAAGGCAGCCGAAGATCCGGAACTCGCCCCGACGGTCGCCATCACCCGACTACTAGCGCTCACCGGTTGTCGTCGTGGCGAGATTATCTCTTTGAAATGGAGCGAAGTCGACTTCGAGAATAGCTGTCTGCGCTTGGCGGACTCCAAGGAAGGCGCGTCGACGAGGCCAATCGGCCTGCCCGTGGTCGAGCTTCTCGAGGAGCGCCGGAAGACGGTGACCGGCGAGTACGTGTTCCCCGGAACTCGAGGCGCTGAAATCTTCGGCAGCTTCCCGAACCAGTGGATCAGAATATTCGAGGGAGCCGAGCTGCCTGACTTCACAGCGCACATCCTTCGCCATAGCTTCGCCAGCATGGCGAACGATCTCGGTTTCACAGAAAGCACGATCGCAGCGCTCGTTGGCCATGCGAGAGGCTCGATTACCAGCAAGTACATTCACTCGCTCGATAGCGTGCTGATCATGGCCGCCGATACCGTGTCTGGCTATATTCAGGGGCTACTAGCAGGCGTTGAGTTCAAGCATACCACCTACGCCCTTAATCGAATTGCGCGGCGTGAGGCACTTTCCCGATTTTTTGCGCAATCGGGGACCACCAGCGCCGCTGCTGCACGGTCAACCTAGCCGAGCATCGAACCGTAAGATGCCTTGACATCGCTGCAGTCGAACCGTATATATCCGGAAACGTTACCGGATGAGGTGTTTGGCATGACACAGTCGAACTCGAAAAATCGGAGCCAGGCAAGAGTCGCGCGGTACCGCACCAAGGTCGCGGCCGAAGGTTCCAAGCGGGTCGAAGTGACCGTCCCCAGCCGGGATGCCAAACTCGTCAAGGACATTGCAGGCGCTCTGCGCTCTGGTGGCACAGACGCCAAGCGTATCCGAGACTCCATCCAGCCAATCTTTTCCGGGTCCAAGGCGAGGACCGGTTCAGAGCTGGTGGCGTTCTTCCGCAAGTCCCCTCTCGCAGGCGCCGATCTGGAAATTGAACGAGATACGTCGACGGGCCGCTCCGCAGACCTCGCCTGATGCCCTTTCTTCTCGACACCAATATTGTCAGCGAAACCGTGAGGACCAAACCCGAGCCGCGCGTACTTGCGTGGCTCGAACAACAGTCGCCGGCAGAGTTGTTCCTCGCAGCGCAGACGATCGGTGAGCTCGTGCGCGGTGCTGTCAAGGTAAAGGAGAAAGCACGGCAGGAACGATTCACGAAGTGGATCGAAGAAGAGCTAAGTCAGCAGTTTGAGAACCGGATTCTGGCGTTCGACGATGCGGCCGCACGAATTTGGGGCCAACTAATGGGCGGCGGTGACCGCAAAGGGAACACGCCGCCCGCCGCGGACGCCCAAATCGCTGCCGTTGCGATCGATCGCGACCTGGTCCTCGTCACCCGCAACGTGAGGGATTTTGAGCGTTTCGGCCTGGGTCTTCTCAATCCCTGGGATATGCAGCGTTGAAGGCTGATGCGACACTCTCACTGCGGGCGATCGATGAGCCATCCAAATGGCCGAACGCCAATGCGCGCCTCCTGGGGCTCGGCGCTGGGCTGCCTGTCGTTCCGCTCGATCGGCTCGCAACTTCAGCGCCGACGATTTCGAGCGGTTCGTCCTTGAATGGGCGCACGGATATCTGCGGAAGAGATTGCCCGGAGTCGACGGGGTGCAACAACGCGGTGGCGCGGGCGACAAGGGGCGCGACATCGTCGTCTGGTTCGAGCCGGCTTCTTCGCCATCGCGCCGCTGGCACCTCTATCAGTGCAAGCGCTATGCGACCGCGCTCGGATCAGGCAAGGCAATCGGCGAGATCGCAAAGGTTCTCTATTACAGCTTTCGCGGAGATTATACCCTGCCCGCGGAATACTGGTTCGTGACGCGCAAGGGCGTCACCGGCGATTTTCAGGACCTTGTCGACGACCCCATCAAGCTAAAGACCTTCATTCTCGAGAACTGGGACAAGCACTGCGCCGGTGCCATCACGTCCACGCAAAAGATCATTCTCGACGGTGAGTTCGCTGAATATGTTGGCGGCGTCGACTTCGCCTTCGTCCGTGTAAAGCAGCCGTCAGAGTTAATCGCCGAGCATGCGCAGACGCCTTACCACTTGATCGTGTTCGGCGCGCCGCTTGTCGAAAGGCCTCAACCTGCAGAGCCGCCATCTCAGGTCGCCGAAGCTGAGCGCGGCTACGTCGGTGAACTTTACAAGGTCATCGGGGAGATGACAGGGATCTCAATCACAGCTGAGTCTGATTTTTCCAGCGATGCCAAAGCTCGGAACCTCTTCCAGCGGTCGCGGATGACGTTCTACAGCGCTGAGGGCTTGAAAGAACTTGCCCGCGACCAAATGGCAGACGCAGAGTTCTTCGATCGGCTACTCACGGAGTTCAAGCACGGCCTCTACTACACGTACAGTGCCCCTGCCGCCACAGGCTATGATCGGCTGAGCGAGACCGTCAAAGCAGCTCAAGCGCAGCAGATACCGGGCCACGTTCTAGAGCCGCACATGACGGCGCCGGACAGAGAAGGTATCTGTCACCATCTGGCCAATAACGGCGACGTTTCGTGGTGCGATTATGAGTGAAGTCGCATCGACGCCGCCTCATCCCGCCGCTCTTGACGGGCACCGCCTGTTTAACACGCCCCTCGAATGTGGCTTTCGTCTCTTGTTCGCCCTGAACGCCTGCCAGCCTCGCACGGCCGATCTCCAACGCTTGGTGAGCTATGACT
>CAZSBU010000044.1:0-11896 GCA_964605055.1 uncultured Caulobacterales bacterium
TGGGGGCGCGTGGCGCGAAAGTAGTGGTCAATGACCTTGGCGGATCGCGCGACGGCTCCGGGTCGTCGATATCGGCTGCCGATGCAGTCGCGAATGAAATCCAATCGGCGGGAGGCGAGGCGCTTTCCAATGGTGCG
Source organism: uncultured Caulobacterales bacterium (assembly GCA_964605055.1). GTDB lineage: Bacteria > Pseudomonadota > Alphaproteobacteria > Caulobacterales > Parvularculaceae > Amphiplicatus. Next base: position 138 of record CAZSBU010000044.1, read on the forward strand.
AATGTAACGCGTCCGGATGAAGTAGCGGCAATGATAGGCGCCGCGATGGAGAAGTGGGGCCGCGTCGATATTCTTGTGAACAACGCGGGAATCCTGCGCGACAAGACATTCGCCAAGATGGAGATCGACGATTTTCGGCTAGTGATCGACGTGCACCTGATTGGCACAGCTATTTGTACCAAAGCCGTTTGGGAGATTATGCGTCAACAGAATTACGGGCGCATTGTCTGCACGTCGTCGCCTTCTGGGTTGCACGGAATATTCGGACAGGCAAACTATGGAGCGGCGAAAGCCGGCATGATCGGCTTCATGAATGCGCTGCATCTTGAGGGAGCGAAATATAACATCCATGTCAATCTTTTGTCGCCTTCCGCGAAAACGCGGATGACGGAAGACATCGGTATTCCGCCCGATGTGCTGGATGAAATGACGCCGGAGGCGATCACTGCGGCCCTTTTATATCTTGTAAGTGAGCAAGCTCCATCGCGCGCTATCGTATCTTGCGCAGCGGGAGGTTATGCCCGCGCCTATGTCGTTGAGACGGGCGGGATTTACCTTCCGCCCGACGAGCAGACGCCGGAGGCGATCGCGTCGAACTGGGAAGCAATTTCTGATAAGTCGGATGTTCGATATTATGAGAATAGCGCTGGGCCAAACATGAATTTCTTGACCAAAGCCAAGAGCCGTTCGCGCTAATTGACTTATGCCTGACAAACTAACCGGTTAAACAGGAGAACCTCATGCGTGACGCTGTCATTGTGTCTACCGCTCGGACACCGATTGGCAAGGCTTATCGCGGTGCGTTCAACGCGACGAGCGCCCCGGCTCTTGGCGCGCACGCGATTAGTCAAGCGGCCAAACGCGCAAAAATTGAATTAGAAGAAATCGAAGACGTGGTCATGGGCTGCGCATTGCAACAAGGCACAGCTTTCCAGAACGTTGCGCGCCAATCAGCCCTCCGCGCCGGGTTTCCAATCGGCGTTTCGGGGATGTCGCTGGACCGTCAGTGTGCGTCCGGCATGATGGCCATCGCTACCGCCGCCAAGCAGGTCATTGTCGACAACATGGCTGTCGCCATCGGAGGTGGCGTCGAATCGATTTCAACCAATCAAACAGCAGACATGTTTGTGCGTACTGATCCTTGGCTATTGAAAAACATGCCGGCCACTTACATGCAGATGATCGAGACTGCAGAGATTGTTGCTGACCGCTACAAGATAAGCCGCGAAGCACAGGACGCTTATTCTTTGCAATCGCAGCAACGCACTCATGCTGCTCAGCTTGCGGGGAAGTTTGACGCCGAGATCGTGCCGATGAAATCGGTGATGAAATTTGTGGATAAGGCTACCGGCCAGACCTCAGACAACGAAACGATGCTTGAGAAGGATGAGGGCAATCGCGCGGATACGACGGCAGCGGGCCTTGCTGGTTTGAAGACGGTGTTCCCCGGCGGGCAGGTTGTAAAGGAAGGCAAGTACATCACGGCAGGCAACGCCTCTCAATTGTCAGACGGAGCGTCGGCCTCGGTTGTAATGGAGGGGAAGGAAGCGTCACGCCGCGGACTTTCGCCGCTTGGGATCTATCGCGGTATGGCGGTGGCTGGGACGCATCCGGATGAAATGGGGATCGGGCCGGTCTATGCAGTGCCTCGCTTGCTCGAGAAGACCGGTCTGAAAATGAACGACATTGGTCTTTGGGAACTCAACGAGGCTTTCGCCGTTCAGGTCATCTATTGCCGCGATAAACTTGGCATCCCGGACGAGCTATTGAACGTCAACGGCGGCGCGATTTCTATTGGGCACCCTTATGGCATGTCCGGCGCGAGGATGGTCGCGCACGCGCTGATCGAGGGCAAGCGACGCGGTGTGAAATATGTCGTTTGCACGATGTGTGTTGGCGGCGGGATGGGCGCCGCCGGCTTATTCGAAGTGGCTTAATCGCAATCGAACGTTGAGGACGTTAAGCCGCTAAGCGATTCTATCGATAGCGGCGATGTGAGCTCGCTTTTGTCCTTCGTTAAGAAATGAGCCAAGAAAACTGTTTCGTGCAAGCGTTCGGACCTCTTCGCGGGTCAAGCCAACCCCTTCGATTGCTGCGGCGTAGTTCGCCATAATGTACCCTCCGAAATAGGCGGGATCGTCCGAATTGATCGTTGCGCGAAGGCCTAGGTCTAGCATCCTCTTGATTGGATGTTCCTGCATGCTCCGAACGACGCAAAGCTTCAGATTGGACAGTGGGCAGACGGTCAATGTCATTTCTCGCGCTATCAAACGCTGAACAAGAGCGTCGTCTTCCAGCGCTCGATTGCCGTGGTCGAGACGATCAATTTGGAGAAGATCAAGCGCTTCGTAGATGTAGTCTGGTGGGCCTTCTTCGCCAGCATGGGCAACAACGCTTAGCCCGCGATCGCGAGCAGACTGAAACACGCGTTGAAATTTGGAGGGTGGGTGGCCGACCTCCGATGAATCGAGCCCAACCGCCTCAATACGGTCAAGCCAAGGTTCAGCCTCGCGCAGCGTCGAAAATGCGTCCTCTTCCGACAAGTGTCTAAGAAAACACATTATAAGTGATGAGGTCATGCCGAACTGGGGACGACTCATGCTCAGTGCTGTCAAAATGCCGGAGACGACATCATTGAAGGGAACGCCCCGAGCCGTGTGTCCCTGCGGATCGAAAAAAACCTCAGCATGTCTGACGTTATCTGCGCGCGCCCGGTTAAGATACGCCATTGTAAGATCGAAAAAATCTTCCGTAGTCTTGAGGACGCTCATGCCGCGATAATAGATGTCAAGAAAATCCTGTAGATTGGAAAATTCGTATGCAGCACGAATTTCTGCAACGTTCTTGAAAGGTAGATCAATACCGTTCCGGTCGGCTAATTTTAGCAGCAGGTCCGGCTCTAATGTTCCCTCGATGTGAACGTGCAGCTCGGCTTTGGGGAGGCGGGCTGCGAAGTCGACAACGTCCTGCACGGATCCTCCAGATCAGTCACTTAATAACTTAGAATGTAAGGGCCTTGGCTTGTTGTACGTGCGGTAGCGCCCGGACCTTGGCGAGAACTGCCTCGCTCACGAGCTCATCGACGGCAAGAAGCGCAATCGCATCCTCGCCTGGGCCGGAGCGCCCCAAATTGAATGTCGCAATATTGACGCCGGCGTCGCCAAGCGTCCCGCCTAGCGCGCCGATGAAGCCAGGCCGGTCCGCATTCGTCACGTAAAGCATGTTCGGTGCGAAGCCAGCCTCCATTTCGACGCCTTTGATTTCGACCACCCGGGCTGTTTTACCGAACAATGCACCCGAAACTGTACGATCATTTCGTTCCGTTACTATCCGTAGTCGAATGATGCTTTCAAAATTTTCGGCGTGGTCTCGGAATGTCTCCGCTATGGCGATGCCTCGCTCTTTCGCAACAATCGGCGCGTTTACGATATTGACGCCAGCAAGCATTGGTCGGAGTACGCCTGCTATGGCTGCGGCTGTCAGCGGTTTGGAATTCAGTTTTGCGACCGCGCCTGCGTAGCTGACTTCAATGGCTTTGATGCTGGTCTCCGTCAATTGTCCGGCGAACCTGCCAAGATTTTCCGCAAGATGGATAAACGGGCGCAGACGCGGCGCCTCTTCGGCGCTGATAGACGGCATATTGAGCGCATTCGTAACAGCTCCTCGCGTGAGATAGTCGGCCATCTGTTCCGCAACTTGAATGGCCACATTTTCCTGAGCCTCAAGCGTCGAGGCGCCGAGATGCGGCGTAGCGACCACCCGCTCATGGCCGAAAAGTGGGTGACTAGTTGCCGGCTCCTCGGCAAAAACATCAAGACCGATACCGGCAATATGGCCGGTATCGAGCCCTGCTTTCAGAGCGTTTTCGTCAACGAGACCACCGCGTGCGCAATTGATGATAAAGACTCCGCGACGGGTGCGACCTAGGGCTTCCGCCGAGAGGATATTCCGCGTTTGGTCAGTCAACGGCGTATGAAGCGTGATGATATCTGCGCGCGCCAGCAGGGTGTCGAGGTCGACTTTCTCGACACCGATTTCTTCTGCCCGCGCATCGCCGAGGAACGGGTCGTACGCTATCACGCGCATTTTCAACCCAATTGCCCGCTCGGCGACGTTTGCGCCAATGTTACCGCACCCGATAATCCCAAGAGTCTTTGAGAAGAGTTCGGCGCCCATGAAGCGCGACTTCTCCCATTTACCGAGATGCGTTGACTGGTTTGCCTGCGGAATTTGCCGGGCAAGTGAAAACATCAATGCGAGAGCGTGCTCCGCTGTCGTAATCGCGTTACCAAAAGGCGTGTTCATGACAACAACGCCGGCGGCGGTAGCGGCCGGGATGTCGATATTGTCGACGCCAATGCCGGCGCGACCAATGACCTTCAATTTTTTGCCGGCTGCAATGATCTGGGCCGTTGCTTTCGTCGCTGAACGGACGGCAAGGCCGTCATACTCGCCGATGATCTTGAGCAGCCTCTCTTTGTCCTTGCCTAAGTCAGGCTCGTAAGTGACAGCGACGCCGCGATCTTTGAAAATGTTTACCGCGGTTTCGCTCAAGGCGTCAGATATCAGCACTTTGGTCATGCGAAGACTCCAAAAAATTCTACGACGACAAATGGGTCGAGTGGCGGATGGCGCAGCGTAAATCTGCTATGCGGCAGAAACCTCGGCAAAAGCCCAGTCGAGCCACGGGCAAACCGCCGAAATATCGGCGCGGTCTACGGTTGCGCCACACCAGATCCGCAATCCGGGCGGCGCATCGCGATAGCCGCCAATATCGAATGCAGCCTCTTCGCGCGCTAAAAGGCTTTCCATCTTTTTCACGAAATTCCGCTGTTCCGCCTCATCAAGCGCCGTAAACTTTGGGGCTGTAATCTTGAGGCATACAGACGTATTTGAGCGCAGTGATTTATCTGTACAGAGAAAATCAATCCATTCGGTGCGATCGACCCAATCGGAAAGCGCGCGGCAATTTTCATCGGCGCGCGCATGAAGCGCCTCAAGTCCACCGATCGATTGCCCCCATTTCAAAGCGTCGATCCAATCTTCTACGCACAGCATGGACGGCGTATTGATCGTCTCACCTTCGAAAATTCCGGAGATCAGTTCCGCACCCTTTGTCAGGCGAAATATCTTTGGAAGGGGCCAAGGCGGCCGATACGTCTCAAGGCGTTCAACAGCGCGTGGGCCAATAACCAAAACACCGTGAGCGCCCTCGCTTCCAAGCGCTTTTTGCCAGGAAAAGGTCACGACATCGAGTTTCGCCCAATCGAGCGGCTGGGCGAACGCCGCCGAGGTTGCATCACAAATGACAATCCCTTCGCGGCGCGCCGATATCCAATCGGCGTTGGGAACCTTCACGCCCGACGTCGTGCCATTCCAGGTAAAGACGACGTCATGCGCAGGGTTCACAGCGCCTAGATCCGAAATTTCGCCGTAGGGCGCTGAGAGCTTTCGCGCGTCGAGCTTCAATTGCTTGATCGCGTCAACGACCCAAGTCTCGCCAAAGCTTTCCCATGCCAGCATGTCGACTGGCCGAGGACCAAGCATGGACCACATGGCCATTTCGACCGCGCCAGTGTCTGAGGCGGGGACGATGCCAATCTTGAATTCAGGCGGAACTTCTAGGAGCGCGCGCGTACGGTCGATGGCTTCCTGTAGCCTCGACTTACCTATTTTGGCGCGGTGCGAGCGGCCTAAACTTTCAGTAGCCAGATTTGATGCCGTCCATCCGGGGCGTTTTGCGCACGGCCCTGAAGAAAAGTAAGGGCGCGCAGGGCGCACGCCCGGTTTTTCGATCGTCATATTTTACTCCCATCCTCGCAGATGGGTCGCGCCTCGTTGGGAAGGCGTGGCCCAAGGCGTCTATCCGCCGGAATGAGGTCGGACGTCAACCAACGTTTTTCTGGGCATGCAGGATTGCAGTGACCTGCTCATGGCGCGATTTTCTGCTATACTCTTTTGGGCGCTGTGGACGAAAGCGATATTCTGCCGATGGGCCTCGAAAGGCGCGAATGCTGTTCGGCTTCCATCGGCGGAAGATAATCAAGTCAAGAGTCGCCCCTCTGCAACGCGGACGGCCGTGCCGCCTACGCGCACCTTGGCGAGGACCCCGTCGACAACTTCCACCGTGACATTGATGCGACTTGGGCGCCCCATCTCTGCCCCTTGATCAATCTGCCAAAGGTGTGTCCCATCAGATAGGCGCGAAGCAGCCTGGATCTGTCCGGGAAGCGCGGCTGCGGCTGAACCGGTTGCCGGGTCTTCCATGATACCGGCCCCTGGCGCGAACATCCGAACATGAAATCTCGCGCGATAAGGGGGCAATGGAGCATCCGAGATTGACTCGTCAATCTTAGCATAGAGAAGAAGCCCAATGGCGCCATCAAGATTGAGTTGCTCCCAAGCCTGATGATTAAGTCGTGCGGACTGAACGTGCGCCAGCGAAGCGCAAGCGTAAATATAATCCACGCCTGCGCCAATTCGGCGGGGTCTGTGCGTCCCCTCGATTATCGCCCCGCGCTGAAGCGACATCGCTGCTTCGATAATCGAGCCGGCGGGAACGGGTCCGCCTACAGACGGTAGTTTGGGATTGGTGAATTCCGCGAATGCAATACCGTTTTCCTGACTAAGTTTAACCTCGAACAGGCCAGCGGGCAGCTCAAGCTTCATCGAGTCAGTCAAACCACGTGCGCGCGCTAGCGCGATAGCTGACCCGACAGTCGGGTGGCCGGCAAAGGGTAACTCAAAGCCCGGCGTGAAGATGCGCAAGCGAGCTTCGCACTGCGGGCTGAGTGGTGGAAATACGAAAGCCGTTTCCGAAAGATTGAACTCTGCGGCAATCTTTTGCATTCGATCCGTGTCGAGGCCGTTTGCCTCCATAACGACGGCGAGCGGATTGCCCGCGTGGAGGCGATCGGTAAAGACATCCCAGATCTCGAAATACCGTTCGGTCATTATGGCCTTTCGCAACTTCGCCGACTGGCCATTAAGAGCGTGCGTTGAAAAACCCATATGCGTTTGCCGCGCGGCATGTCGGCTGCAACACGCATTCCCTAGTAAGAAGTTCCTATCAGCGGAATAATATCCGCAAGTGGTTGCAGCTTAGACAGATTTGCTTCAGCCTGACGCTGCTAGAAAGCCCTAAGGCTTATTCCCGCAACATCTCCATACTGACCGCCAGCAAACAAAAGCGCTGCAGCAAAGACCGCGGCGGCAACTATCAGGATAAGCCTTGCTCTTGTCATGATCCCAAGCGTTTCCATAATTTTTTGTTCACCATACACAAGTCGCCTCTTAGGCGAAATAATTTTTTCGCCCATCTTGCTGCTTCTCTTCAATTTGTGATGGTTTAAGCTTGGAATCTCCGAATGATTTGACTGCTGGTCATCAGCAGTCAGACGTTACACAACCATTGAACGACGTATCCGGATAGTGTTGGCCGAGCCTATCGACGGATCGAAACCGTTTGCCGTTTGGGCCGGTCAGCACTCGAGGCTTCACTTCGCACGCGCCAGAACCGCATGACGCGTTCGGCGGCTTCCTGAGGAACTTTCAGGTAGAGATCAAGAATACGAAGCGCCTTGGTCTGTTCGTCCTCGCCTCGTTGCAGACCAAAAACGATCTTTGCAAAAGTTGAGCGTTCGAGCCCCGCCGCCCGACACGCTATCGCGAGGGATTCCCAGGATTTGTCCTGCATGACTCGCTGCGCGGTAGCCGGATCAATGCCCACATAATGAGCAAAGGCGAAAAGGAATTCCGACGAGCGCCTGATCTCTATAAGCTCTTTCAACAGACTTTCGTTCACCGCGTTGGCGCGAATCTTTTCCTGGATATACCGTCTGGCTTCTGAGATTTCTGATTGCGCGTCGGCGACCGCGCTGGAAAGGATTCGCTGGCGGTTTGCGCTCATGGCCTCGTCGATAAGGCCCGGATCCAAAAGGTCAGACCTTTTCAGGATTTCCCGCTTAAGCGCGGATGAGACAAAAAAGTACATCTGCGTGAGCAATTGAGGAGGCAAGTCGTAGCGTCCCGTCATTGGCTGCTGAAGTTCAGGGATCGATCGTGAATGCTCAACTAGCCGCTGCATGGTCTCGGCGGTAAACCGAGCGCCACGGTTGCCGGCAAGCGAAACTAGCACATCGGCGTCACCCCGTTCGACAAGTTCAGAGGATACCGTTTCCGGAACCTCGCGCCGCCGCGTAATGGCGCGCATATGTTCCTGACCTCGTTGGCGAATGACGCGAACAAGGTCTTCTTCAGAAAGCGCGGCGCTCCGGCTCAGGATTGGTTCTGCGACAGCGATCTCATCATGCGCGAATTGGCGAACGAGCCCGCGCGGCGCATATGGAACGTCTGCCAGTTTCTCAGCGATTTCCTGCCGCAAAGCGATCTCGACAGTTTCGGCGACCTTGGAAAGGATGACGTCGAAATGTTGCATCTCGGCGGACGTGTAGCGGTCCGGCGCCGCCATAAAAACGTCAGTGATTTCACGCAATAAGTCGCGACGCTTGTCGCTCGAATCCTCGCGCGCCACCTCAATTAGCTGTTTCAGCCGCGACGCTGTTCCGGTTTGACCGGTCATGAAAACTCCCCTCGAGCTTACAACCGGAAGTTCGCCTAAAAGCGTAAAGAAATGGCTGCTTGAAAGCGGCGAAAACGGAATGGGCGATTACGCGCGCGACGCGCCGGACCGGCCGAAAGGGTGGCTGTTTGTCGCCATTGGAGGTTATGATGAACAAGACAGTAAGGAATTCATTGATGTCTCATAAACCAGTTATGGCCGTAGCTGCGCTGCTAGCGATCGCGCTTGGTTCCACGAGTTGCGCGACGGGTCCCGCGTCAGGCCGGATTGGCGCCCAATCTTCTGCCGCATATGCCGACGGGTCCCCGCTAGGTTCTGAACTCAGTCGCAGCGATCAAGCCGCCCTCGCAAAGGTCTTTGAGCAGGCAGTGAGTGCGGGTGCGCCGGGCGAACGGTTCGACTGGAAAGGCGCTCAAGCTTTTGGCTGGGTAACGGGCGGGGAAAGAGTTCTCGGCGATCTGAAGCCAGAACCTGCAAGCTGGCCTGAATATCCTGCAGACCTACACATTGATGAAACCTTTGAGACCGAACAGGGGCTTTACGCGGTAACGCGCGCTGCAAACGTTCGCTCGGGGCCGTCGACGGATTTTCCTGTCATCGACAAGCTCGAGGCTGGCGTTGGCGTTGTCGCTATTGGCAAGACCGTGGGCAAGCCCTGGTTTCTTGCAGAGGTGGACGGACGCGTTGTCGGATATTTGCATGAGAGCCTGGCCATCAAAGCCCCTGGTACGGAGCTCGATCTCGCCGGGGGACCGCGCCGCCAACCCCTCGAGTGCCGCCGGTGGGAGCAACGTATGTCCGTAAACGGTCGATCTGACCGGTGGGCGGGTGTTGCGTGCGATTCGGAGGGTCGCTGGCGCCGTTTTGAAGTAAGACCGGCAGTTTTTGAAAGCGCACAGTACTGACGGGTTGGTCCGAAGATCCTAAGGGTCAACGTATTCCAATGCGGATGTTTCGGTAATTGAGGTAGGAGTTAATCGTCGCCTCGGGGCTGAACTCAGCTGACCATCATCACGATCTTGGTCAGGGAGGTAAAGGCGCGCCCCTGCCGTTTTGCGAGGCCTGTGGTTTACGTAATCGGGAATGAAGTCGAATGAGTACGCGTTAGAACCATTTTATAAGCGATGAATGGGGCAACCAAGGCGATGCAGTCGACCGCCAAGACAATTGCGGCAAGTATTGTGACCAGCGCAGGCGTACGCCAAGCGCAGCGCTTGGCGGCCGCGACCGTGCGCCCCTTCCGCGGCGGGTTAAACATCCATTATTTTCACGATGTCGGTGATCCCTACAGTCACCTTACGGTCCAGTTGCTGGAGCGGCTGGCGTCTGCCTATGGTGTAGTCGTCACGCCGCATCTTGTCTCGCCTCCTGACATGACTGCAGCGCCCGAAACATTGCTCCTTGCAAACTATGCCGTAAAGGACGCTCATTTGCTCGCCGCCGCCCACGGATTGTCGTTTGTTGGCGAAGCTCCAATGAGCGAATTAACGATGCAGATGGGACAGGCGGCGCTTGCTGGCGTCGGGCAGAATGATTTCGCAAAGGCGGCAACTGAGATTGGCGACCTCCTTTGGCGCGGGGAACGACCATCCGTCGGCTCGCGAGATCCTTCGGCGGCCCTTGCTGCGGGCGACGCTTTGAGAGCGCGTCTTGGGCATTATCTTGGCGCAACGTTTTTCTTCGAGGGCGAGTGGTATTGGGGAATTGACAGACTTCCTCACCTCGAACGGCGTCTGGCTAGTCGGCGCCAAGGTAGCGCTGTTGTCCGCCAGCTTGAAGCGACGGGAAACGCCAATAAAGGAAAGGGCGGCTCAATCGATTTCTTTCTGTCTTTTCGCAGTCCATATACCTATCTGGCAGCCGCCCGCGTTAGACAGTTGGCGGAACAATCGGGCGCTACGTTGCGCCTTCGGTTTGTGTTGCCAATGGTCATGCGCGGCCTGCCTGTTCCGGCGGCCAAACGGCTTTACATCGTTCGCGATGCGAAGCGGGAAGCGGAGCGGCAAGGCATGCCCTTTGGGCGCATCGCAGACCCAGTTGGCGCCGGCGCAGAGCGTGGCCTTGCCGTATTGCATCATGCAATCGGGGATGGTCGCGGCAATGCATTCGCCGAATCCTTCCTCAAAGGAGTTTTCGCCGACGGTATCGATGCTGCGACTGACAAAGGGCTAGCCGCTATAGCAGAACGCGCGGGTATAGGCGCTTCAGTCGTATTCGCCGCGCTGGCGGACAGTTCCTGGCGAGCAGTTGCCGAGGCGAATCGCGCTGAGCTGTTCTCGCTTGGTCTATGGGGAGTTCCCAGTTTTCGCGTAAACAACGGGCGAGCGCTCTGGGGCCAAGATCGGCTTTGGGCAGTGGAGAACGAGCTTAAGGATTCGCCGCAAGCAAACAACAAAGCCGAGAGCTCAGTTGTATTTCCAAGCGTCGAATGATTAGGGCGGGGGGCAGGCGCAGATGAAAACTACTCTGTTAATTTGTGCGGGGATGATTATCGTCGTGGCAGCTACCGTTAGCGTCGTCTTCCAGAAACAGATCGGAATGCGCCTTTATGAACGCTACGCCACGGAGCGAATAGGCCGTTCGCTCCTTGCCGATTTACCCGATGGGCTGCATATAGGCATTTGCGGATCAGCGTCTCCGATGCCAGACCCAAATCGCGCTGGCCCGTGCAATTTCGTAATTGCAGGAAAACAGTTGATCATGATCGACGCCGGAAGCAGCGGCGTGCGGCGCATGGCCTTGATGGGAGCCTCGGCCGGCGACATATCGGCGATCCTCCTGACGCATGTACACTCCGATCATATTGATGGGTTGGGCGAGGCTATTCTCCAGTCATGGGTAACGAAAGGTCGATCAAGCCCGTTACTTATTCTCGGGCCAAAGGGAACCGAACGGGTCGTAAACGGCTTTAATGAAGCTTACGCCGTAGACGCATCTTTTCGAACAGCCCACCACGGCGACGCCGTCGCTCCGAATACCGGATTTGGCGGCATTGCACGCGAAATTGAACTTACCGAATCGGTCGGTCAGTCAGTTATTCTGGAGGCAGATGGATTGAAGGTAACGGCCTTTCTGGTCCAGCATCAACCCGTTGAACCAGCATTCGGTTTTCGCTTTGATTATCGCGGTCGTTCAGTCGTCATTAGCGGCGACACAAAATATTCAGACCAACTCGTTG
>CAZSBU010000044.1:11906-15102 GCA_964605055.1 uncultured Caulobacterales bacterium
AAGACTCAGATCTGCTGTTTCACGAAGCGCAGCAGGATAATATGGTCGCCATTCTCGGGGCCGCCGCTCGCGCAGGTGGGGACGATGTGCTTGGAAAAATATTGGAAGACATACTTACCTATCACTCGACGCCAGAAGACGCCGCCCGAGCGGCTAAGGCGGCAGGTGCCGATCAACTTGTGCTCACGCATCTGACGCCACCGATCCCTGTCCGATTTCTCTATCGCGCGTTTTTAGGGGATGCGCCGCGCATCTTTCGAAAAAAGATCATCATAGCTGAAGATGGCATGCTATTCAGCCTGCCTCCGGACGATTCTCATATCGCTATGTCGCGAAAAATGTAATGCGGGTTTTTTGGCAAATCATTCCGTCCACATTACTGCTTGGGATTGGGGCTTGCTCCGATGGCGACAAAGCAGTTCGATCGCCTTTGGCTGAATTGAAATCTTTGTGCGGACTGCAAGGAAACGAAGTCGGGAGGTTTGCACTCATTAATGGCGGGTCGTTCATGATGGGCGCTACGCCAATTTATCCTGAGGAGGGGCCTGCCGCGCGCGTGCATGTTCAATCGTTATATCTTCTGACGCACGAAGTAACGGTTGGAGAATTCAGGGCATTTGTAGACTCAACAGGTTATCTCACCGACGCAGAACGTTTAGGCCACAAGGGCGGTTCTGCAATTTTTACCGCAGGCGTGAGCGGCGGTTGGCGTCTCGACCCTAATGCGAATTGGCGCAGAAGCGGCGCGACTGGCCCGGAAAGTGAACGCATGCCTGTCACGCACGTTTCTCGCAATGACGCAGTTGCCTATGCGGCATGGGCGGGCGGCCGCCTGCCGAGTGAAGTTGAATGGGAATATGCAGCTGCGACAGGTGCGGCAAGCGCCGGTGTGAGCGATTTTTCCGCCAACGTCTGGCAGGGAATATTCCCTTTTCGCGACGAGGGCGATGACGGATTTCGTGGCGTCGCGCCGGTAGGATGTTTCGACGCTGACAGCCATGGGCTTTACGACATGATCGGGAATGTTTGGGAATGGACCGACACGGATTTTCCGTCCCGGGAGGTCGCAACGACTGCCGGTGTAATCAAAGGCGGCTCGTATCTGTGTTCTGATAATTATTGCCGCCGGTTCAGGCCGGAGGCGCGGCAAGGGCAGGACGTCGATTTTTCGGCAAGCCATATCGGCTTTCGCATCGCGAAAGATGCAAACTAAATCGAATGGCTTCGCTGAAAACACGCGGACGCCAACGGCGCACTAATTCGGCCAGTAAACGTATTCATCGCCCGGCGTATAACCCTCAAGGATTGTCCGATCGACAAGGGTTGGCGCTTCAATTGTGTACGGATAAAGTGGAGCGCGAGCGCCCCGTTGATGCTGTTCAATGAGAGCCTGTAACTCGCTGACCTTGGCGGGATTTTTGTCCGCGACGTTAACGCGTTCGGTTGGGTCCGCTGCCAAATTGAAGAGCCAGATTTTATTGGGTCTTTCGGACGTCTGCAATTTCCAGTCGCCTTGCCGGACAACGCGGTAGTAGCCGCTTTTCCAGAACATGGCGTTGTGAGGCGGACCAGCATCGGCTGAATTCGTCATATAATCGATGAGATCGGCTCCGTCGATTACAACGCTGTCCGGGATTAATGCGTCTGCGGCGCGCGCGATCGTCGGCATAAGGTCAATTTGTGCTACGGGGTGATCAATTTTGATCCCCGCCGGAATGCGAGCCGGCCACTGAAAGAACATTGGTACGCGAATGCCCCCCTCAAAAAACGTCAATTTCCAGCCACGGTACGGCGCGTTAATATCGTCGAGGCCGATGTAACCAGCGCCTCCGTTATCGCTGGTAAAGATGATGAGCGTGTTTTCGAGAATCCCCTCGGCCTCGAGCTTTGCGACGATGCGCGCCACGCTTCGATCAAGCGCGCGAACCATGGCAGCATAAACCCGCAAACGGTGAGGCTCGATGTCGCCAACCGACTCGTAGTCCTCACGAGTTGCTTGCAGCGGCGTGTGTACAGCCCAATGCGCCAAGCTGAGAAAAAAGGGCGTATCGCGATGAGCGTCGATGGCGGCGATCGCCTCGTCGGTCCAATAATCCGCGAGATAGCCGCCCGGTTCGAACCAAGGGCTGTCGTTATAGGAAGCGGCAAAGCGCATGCGCGCCCAAAGAAATCGGTCTATCGGATCGAAATCGAGCTTGGCGTTCACCGCATTCGGATCGTCTTCCGCGAGGTGGAGTCCGCTGGCCATGACGAGGCTTTGATCAAAACCTTGCGCGTTGGGGCCAAACTCAGGCCCGTTGCCGAGGTGCCATTTGCCGATATGGATGGTCTTATAGCCGCGATTAGCCGCGATCTTTGAGAACCTCGGCGATTGTTACTTCATCCGATGGCAGACCTTGTTGATCAAACGCCGGAACCGTTTCTGCTAGTGCGCGATTCCAATCGACGCGCGGTCCATCTTTTCGTCCGGAATTTGCCAGCGTAGAAACAATGCGCCCCATGCCGGGTGGCGTGGGCGTGAACTCGAATCCTGTCCGCGTGGGGTAGCGTCCGGTAAGGATCATGGCGCGGGAAGGCGCGCAACTCGCCGTACCAGCGTAGGCTTGTGTGAAAGACGCGCCACGTTGTGCAAGTGCGTCGATGGCCGGGGTTGGCACACGCCCCCCGGCGACGCCCCCGCCGAAAGCCGAAATGTCATTGATGCCAAGGTCGTCGGCCAAAATGAGGATGACGTTCGGCGGTCGGTCGCCGGATGCGGCATCAGGCGCAGCGTCTCGAGGCGCTGTCACCGTCCAATCGATTGGTTGGTTGGGCAGTACTTTCTGCCGGCTTGTTTCGAACTTGATTAGCGCTACGGCGATCGTGTCGCGCTGAAAGAATGCGATTGCGCAAATCGCGACGATGGTCGCCACGCCGCCAATGAGTAGTCGTCGCATGTTCTCTCCTCATTCGCCGCAAATCGGATAAAAACCGATCCCGGCAACCAGCGCCTAGGACTGGTGTTTCATTGTCGTCGCCTCGATGCTGTAACGACGGCGCATCCAATCAAAAGCACAATGACCCCAAGGGTCAGTCCTGTCGTCAAAATCGTTGGGGTATGGTGCTTAAGCATCGAGGCGAGCGCGTTTTTCGAGAGCTGCCCCACCGTCGAGTAGCCGGTCGGCAGATCAAGGACGCCCATCTCGGCCGCGTAACT
>CAZSBU010000045.1:0-15100 GCA_964605055.1 uncultured Caulobacterales bacterium
GTCCCGAGGTGATGGAGTGCTATCTCGTCACCGGCAAGTTCGACTATTTCATCCGTGCCGTGATCCCCAGCCTTGCCGCCTATGAGACGCTGCTGTCCGAAACGATTCTAAGGATGCCAAAGATCGCAACGGTAGAGTCAAGTTTTACGCTCCGCGAAGTCGAGCGCAAAACCGTTGTGCCGATCCCGCTATCCGTCGGACGCTGACGCGGCTCGAGGTCGGGCAGATATCGGCCGACGGATTGCAACGGGCGATCAGCGATCCACGGCGTGCGGACGGTCGTAACATTCTTGATTATTGCAATTAATGGAGTCCGCCATGCCCAGGATCTTGTTAAGTCTAAATATCTTTATCGCGGCAATGATCGTCGCTGCGCCGGCGGCGGCTGACCCTGCCGACCCGGTCGCTTCGGAAAAGGCAGCCAGCGCGCACGCCTTTACGTTCGACGCAATTGAGGGCGGGCCCCTTCCCCTATCGACCTTCGCAGGCAAGACAATACTTGTCGTCAACACGGCGTCGATGTGCGGCTTTACGCGGCAGTATCAGGGCCTGCAGGACCTCTACGAGGCGTATCGCGACAAAGGCTTCGTTGTCCTCGGCGCACCATCAAATGATTTTGGCGGCCAAGAGCCTGGCAAGGAAGCGGACATCAAGAAATTCTGCGAGGTGAATTTCAATGTCAATTTTCCGCTCACGGAAAAGATCTCGGTGCGCGGCGCAGACGCCCATCCGTTCTATGTCTGGGCCCGCGACACGTTGGGCGCCGCCAATGCGCCGAGCTGGAACTTCCACAAATATCTCGTTGGTCCCGACGGCCGCCTGATCGCCGCATTCGCATCGGGCGAGGAGCCGATGGGCGACAAGATTCGCGCAGCGGTGGAAGCGGCGGTTAAACCGGCGTCTTGAGCGGTCGGGCTACGCGCGCTGGAAATCGTAAAACGCGCCCATCCCGAGAAGCTCGGTCAATCGGTCCAGCCCCTGCAAAGCCTCGCGCATAAAGGCGGGGTCGGCGAGGTCTTCGAGCGCGAGACGATCGCGATAGTGACGGTCGACCCACTTTTCGAGGGCGCTCAATCGTTCTTCCGTCAACAGAAAGTTCGGGTTCGTCGCGGCAATCTCCGAGTCAGACAGCACGACGCGCAAACGGAGGCATGCTGGACCGCCGCCATTGCGCATGCTCTCGCGCACGTCGAGATAATGCGCTTCCTTTATCGAATTGTTCCCGGCGACGACTGTTTCAACGAAGCGCCGCGAGGGTTCGTTCTCCTCCGCCTCGAGCGGCAGTATCAGCGCCATTGATCCATCCGGCAGCGTCAAAAGCTGCGAGTTGAAAAGGTAAGAGCCAATGGCGTCAGCAAGTGGCACGTCTGCTGTCGGCGCTTCAATGATTTGAACAAATGGCGCAGCCTCGCGGATGGCGGCAAGCGCGGCGTCGCGGTCAGCGAAGCTTTGTTCGTGCAGGAACAGAACATCCCCATTGGCGACGCCGACAACGTCATTATGGAAGGCGCCCGCATCAAGCGCGGCCTTCGACTGTTGCAGGAAGACCCTGCGCGCCGCAGGCAACCCAAATCCGCGCGCGACGGCCTCGCTCGCCCGGCGCCGCTGGCGCGCGGGAAAACGCTCGCCATCCTCGCCGTAGACGAACAGATGCACGCCGACGGCGCCATGAGTAAGCGCAAGACGCCCGTGATTTGCTGCGCCCTCATCGCCAAAATGCACGCCGCCGGGCAGCGGCGTATGATGAACGAAATGCTGCGGATCGGGAAAAACATGCGCCAGCATCCGCGATGTCGTCGGCGCTTCTATGGCGCGATGGAAATTGCCTGCCAGGTTAGCGGTCGTAAAGTGCACTTTGCCATCGGGCGTATCGGGCGACGGCGCGACGGTCGCCGCATTGGCCGTCCACATGCATGACGCGGAATATACATTCGCGAGAAGCTCCGGCGCCGTCTTCCCCGCACGCTCGATGATGTCCGTGTCCGAACCCGTAAAGCCCAGCGCGCGAAGGCTTTTCAGGTGCGGGCGGTCCTGCGGCGGGAAGAACCCTTGCGTCAGGCCCATCGCCATTGCCGTGCGCATCTTGCCAAGACCCTGACGGGCGGCCGCACGCGGATTGGAAACTGCGCCGGCATTCTTCGCTGAAGCGATGTTGCCGAGAGACAGTCCTGCGTAATTGTGGGTCGGACCGATCAAGCCGTCAAAGTTAACTTCTCGATGCGTCATATCAGAAATTCCCTGAGCGGACTTTATAAATCCGCGCCTCGCTGTTCAGGGCCGCAATCCAATTGCGGCGGATGGAGCCATCGCGAGTTCACCGCTCTCGACTGAAGCAACCGGGTAGGCGCAATAATCAGCGGCATAATAGGCGCTTGGGCGATGATTGCCGGATAGCCCGACGCCGCCGAAGGGCGCCGCGCTCGACGCGCCCGTCGTCTGCCGGTTCCAGTTGACGATCCCCGCACGGCTGCACGCAAGGAACGTCTCCCATTTGAGCGGGTCGTCCGACAACAAGCCGGCCGCGAGCCCAAAGCGCGTTGCGTTGGCGCGCGCGATCGCAGCGTCGAAATCCGCCACACGGTAAACCTGCAACAGCGGCCCGAAATGCTCCTCGTCCGAGGTCGCGCCGACGTTCGTGACGTCGACGACGCCCGGCGAGACGAACGCTCCGCCCTCATCCTGAACGGACAGGGTGCGGATGGGTGATCCGTCGGTTTCCACCATTTGATCGAATGCCCGTTCCAGCGCTTCGGCTGCTTTCGCCGTGATGACCGGGCCCATGAAGGGCTGCGGTTCGTCGAATGGACGCCCGACGATCAGGCGATCAGTCAGCGCAACGAGCGCTTCAATCGCCCTGTCGCCGCGCGCGTCGGCAGGCAAAATAAGCCGGCGCGCGCAGGTGCAACGCTGGCCAGTGGACAGGAAAGCCGACTGAACAACAGTGAATGCCGCCGCCTCGATATTCTCCGTGTCCCACCAGATAAGGGGATTGTTGCCGCCAAGCTCAAGGGCAAGGATTTTTTCCGGCCGCCCGGCGAACGCCTTGTGCAGCGCCGCGCCAGTGCGGGCGCCGCCCGTGAACAAAAGTCCGTCAATATCCGGATGGGCCGCAAGCGCCTCGCCCGTCGCCCGCCCGCCCTGTACGAGATTCACGACGCCAGCCGGCAAGCCCGCCTCCGCCAATGCGCGAACAATGAACGCGCCCGGACCCGGGGCCAGCTCGCTTGGCTTGAAGACAACCGCATTTCCGGCGATCAGCGCCGGGACGATATGGCCGTTCGGCAAATGCGCGGGGAAATTGTAAGGCCCCAACACGGCAAGCACCCCGTGGGGCCTATGGCGCAGCACATTGCGCACCTGCGCCGTCGCAGCGCCCGTCGCAGTCTCGCGCGTGCCGGTGCGTTCGGCGTGCGCCTTGATTGAAATCTCGACTTTCGCCGCTACCGACGCGGCTTCGGTCTTCGTCTCCCAGAAAGGCTTGCCGGTTTGTTGCGAGATGAGACGCGCCAATTTTTCCGCATCGCGCTCAATAATCGCTGCATAGCGACGCAGAATAGCAAGACGTTCTTCCAGCGGCGTCTCGGCCCAATGGCGCCATGCGCCGCAGGCTGAGCGCACCGCCGCATGGACGTCCTCGGCGTTTGCCGCTCGCGCGACAAACGCTTCTTCATTCGTTGACGGATCGATTGAATTGAAGGAAGCGCCTGCCCCTTCGCGCCATTCGCCGCCTATGAATACGCCCTGCTCCATCGACTATTACTCCGCTCCGCGATCTTCGCTGTTCCGCCAAGCGATATAGCGGACCTCGTCGCCAACCAAGACGCCAAGGGCTGACGCCGCTTCTGATGCGCAGGCCAGTCCGTCAGGTCCGAGCGTGGCGCCTGCGCGCACGCAACGGAAAGTCCCGACTGCGCCCGCCGCCAACAGATATCCCGCTGGCGGATTTCCTTCGAGGGACAAGGCGGCGATGCGCGCAACCCGGCTGTCGCGGACAGTTCGCAAGTTGCCGACCTTGGTATCGACAAGCGGGCCGCCGTCGAAGACGTCCACATAATCGTCGTAGGAAAATCCTTCCTCGATAAGCATCTGAAGCGCCGGCCGCGCGCTGTCGTGCGGCTTGCCGATGGAATAGCGCGCGATCTCGGGCAAAAGGCATGCGTAAATTGGGTAACGCGGCATCAGATCGGCGATGAACTGATTCCCGTAGGCGGCGTTGTAGACATCCGCCTCCTCGAATTCCATTTCGAAGAAGTGCCGGCCCACCGCGTCCCAGAATGGCTGCGAACCGTCCGGCGCCCGCCAGCCGCGCAGTTCCGCGCAAATGTGTTCGGCGATAATTTCGGGGCGCTGGGCGATAAAGAGGTATCGCGCCCGCGCCAGCAACTTGCCATAGCCGCCGCCGCGGGCGTTCGGCGACAGGTATAATCCGCCCACTTCGGAGCAATCGGTGAAGTCGTGGGTCGGCACGAGCACCCGCCGCCGCACGCGTTTGCCCAGCGGCTTCGACGCCTGGAAAGTATAGTTGACCTTGTAGTTGACAAACCCGGCCTCGCGGCCGATCGCGGAGAACACCGCCGCCGTCCCTAAAATTTCGTCGCCTTTTTCCAGAACGAGGAAATAAATCTCGCCGCCCGGTTCCTTTGCATTCTTTTCAAACGCAACCGCGGACGCCTCGATACGGGCGCGCAGCGCTTCCGGGTCTTTTGGGAGATTGGTCATGCCGCCATCGGACGTATGGGCGAGCGCCAGCACCTGATCAAAGTCGCTGCGCCGTACCGGCCTGACTACGGGCCAAGCGGCGTGGGGGTCGCTCATGTACAAACCGTTTCGGGGGTGCGGGCGGGTATGGCGATCTCGCCGGCTGCGATCCGCATGAGGAGCAACGCCGACAGGCGCGCGCGTTCTTCGAGGCTGTCTAGCCGTATAAATTCCTCCGCGCTGTGAATGGCCCCGCCTCGGGCGCCAAGCGTGTCAATAACAGGCGCGCCGGCAGCGGCGATGTTATTGCCGTCGCAACAACCGCCTGTCGCCTTCCACACAAGATTGAGGCCCAATTCACGTCCCGTCTCGCGCAGGGCTTCAAAAAATCCTTCCTGTTCGGGCGTCATCGGTTTGGGCGGCCGATTGAAGGCGCCATGCAGGCTCGCCGACACGCCGTCGCGCGCGTTCGCCGCGCTGATCAGTCGGTCAATCTCGGCGCGGACAAACACGGCATCTTCCGGACGCTCGATGCGAACGTTGAACCGTACGACCGCAAGGTCAGGCACAACATTGTTCGCGCCGCCGCCGTCGACCCGCGCAACGTTCACCGTCAGCCCCTCCCGCGCGCCGGACAGCCGGTCGACGTTCGCGATAAAGGCCGCCGCCGCGACAATCGCGTTGCGGCCGAGATGATGGTCGCGGCCCGCATGGGCGCTGCGGCCCCGGAAGATTGCTGATAAATTTCCCGAACCCTTACGGGCGCCGGCAAGCGAACCGTCTGGCAAGGCGGGCTCGTAAACGCAGGCGAAATCCACCCGTTGGGCCGCCTCGCGGATCGCAGACGCCGAACCGATCGAACCGATCTCCTCATCGGCGTTGATCAACACCTCATAACCGATGCGTTCAGCGACCGATGAATGTTCGAGCGCGAGGAGAGCATTCAGCATGACGAGAATGCCGCCCTTCATGTCGGCGCCGCCCGGCGCGTTCAACGTATCCGGGTCGAGAAAGCGTTCGGACTGAAACGGGTGATCGGCGGCGAACACTGTATCCATGTGTCCGGCAAGGAGGACGCGCACCGGCGCATGGGGGCGTCGCACGAGACGCAGCATCGGGCTGACGCGCCGCTCGATAATCTGGCCGTCAGCAGCAACGACTGTGTAGGGTTCAGCTTCAATCGTCTCGACGGGCGCGCCAAGCGCGGCGAATGCGTCGGCGATAGCGGCGCGCATGACTGACATGCCTGCCGCGTTGCCGCTGCCAGAGTTCTGCGCGCACCACGCGCGGAGGGTTTCGGTCATATCGCGCCGTCGGCCGTCGATGAACCGCAAATCCGTTGAAAAATCGGACCTTACCGCCATGCGACACACCTAGCCGAGGGTGCGCTCGCGGGCAAGGAGACGCCCGGATTGGCGCCCGGCCTATCCTTCAACCCGGCTTGACGCGCTTGTGTTGCGGTGGCGAAGAGAACCTTTCTATAAGGGGGTGTCGGGGGCATCGAGGCGGCTCCGGAGGGGGCTCCTCCACGGCCACGCGCCGCCGGGATTAACGCAAGGCCCTCAACTCCGGAAGTTACCCCGAATGTTGCGCATCGTTGAAGTCATCCTGATCCGTTGGACGGATACGGCCCGTCGTTCAGGCGCGCTGCTGCTTGCGCTATTTCTTGCGGCGACGCTTGCAGCCGGCTGGTACGCGGCGATGAACCTGAAGGTGAATACCGACACCTCGCAGATGCTGGACCCGGATCTTGACTTCCAGAAGCGCGCCACAGAGCTTCGTGAAGCATTTCCCGAAATTAAAAACGACGTCATCGTCGTTATGCGGGCGCCAACGCTCGATGAAGCCGATGCGTTCGCCGCCGACCTGCGCGCGCGTCTGCTTGCGCGGACGGATTCATTTGGCGCTGTCTTCGCCCCCGCTGCTGAGCCATTCTTCCAGGAGAACGGGCTCTTATATCTTGATACAGATGAGTTGGGGGCGCGACTTTCAAAATTATCGCAAGCGTCCAGCCTCATTGAAACTCTTGTCGCTTACCCGACCGCTGGCGCTTTTCTGAATACGCTGGCGGAAAATGACCGCCTTGCGGAGCGATCCGAACTCGGCCAGGACGCCCTGCCCGCCATTTACGCTGAACTCGCCGCCGTCGCGGAAGCCAGCGCCAAGGCTCCTGAGGCCAGCGACAGCCGATCGGTCAGCCGGCCGTTTTCGTGGATGGGCGCGCTGACAGATACCCCGCCGCCGGCCGGCGGGCATCAACGGCTGCTTTATGCAACGCCCGTTCTCGATTTTACCCGCCTGCAGCCCGCCCGTCCCGCGCTAGGCGCGCTAGAAACCGAAATCGCCGCCGCGAAAGCACCCTTCGGCGACCGCATTGAAGTGTTTATAACCGGCGATCCGGCCCTGCGGGCCGACGAATTGACGGCGGTGACAACGGGTATCGGCCTGTCATTTCTGTTGTCATTCATCGCCGTCGGCGCGTTGCTGATGTTCTGTTATCGCTCATTCGGCCTGACCGTCATCACGCTCGCATCGCTGGTGATAACGATCGTCTTCACGTCCGCGTTTGCAGCGGCGACCATCGGCGAACTCAACCTCGTGTCAGTTGCGTTTACCGTGCTGCTTGTCGGACTGGGGCTCGACTTCGCGATCCACCTTCTGCTGCACTATCAGGAACGGCGCGAGTCGGGTGAGGATGTGCGACGCGCCTTGCGCGGTGCCGTCCATGAAGTGGGGCCGGCTCTGGCGCTCGCCGCCCCAACTACAGCGCTCGGCTTTCTGGCCTTCATCCCCACACGGTTTGATGGCATCGCACAACTGGGCATCATCGCCGGCGCCGGGGTTATCATCGCCTTTTTCGTATCGATGACGTTTGCGCCCGCTGCCCTCGGCGCTTTTCCGCGCACCCGTTCGCGCGCTTTCGCCAAGGCGAGCGCAGACGCTTTACGCGCCTCGACGCCATCCCCTCGCGCGCCCGGACGCCTCGAACGCCTTTCGGGGCCGCTCGCGGTTGTGATCGGTCTTTTCGGGGTCGCCTCGATCACGCTCGTGCCGCAAGTCCGGTTCGATGCGGACCCGATGGCGCTACGCGATCCGCAAAGCCAATCCGTCAAAGGTTTCAATCTTCTCTTTGATGATCCTGAGACTGTGCCGTACCGGCTGACCCACCTGCTTGGCGACGCAGAGGCCGTGCGTTCGGCGACAGATGAAGCCAAGCGGATCTCGCTCGTTCGCGGCGCGCGCTCGCTCCTCGATTTTGAGCCTGACGATCAGGAGGCCAAACTCGATCTGATCGATATTGCCGCCGGCACGCTCGCCTTCGCGCTGGAAGCCCCGCCGGGAGACGAGCCGGCCCCTGATTTTGAGGCTGCAGCGCGCGACCTCGCCAATCGTCTGGATGAGGCCTATCCGCCGGATGCGCCCGCGCGTCGGCTCTCCGCCGCCTTGCGCGTGGGGCTCGGCGTCGGCGGGAGCGCCGCAGAGGGGTTTGAACGACGATTTGAGGCCAATTTATTCGCCTATTGGCCAGCGCTTGTGGAACGACTTCAGGCGCAGCTTCTCGCACGCGAAGTCACGCTGGACGACCTGCCGGAAGCTTTGGCGCGCCGCTATCGCACAGAAGACGGGACGTGGCGGCTCGACATTACGCCTGCTGACGATTTGCGCGATCCCGCTGCGCTTAAGGCGTTCGTTGGTGCGCTGGAGACGCAATTTCCGGATGTTTCGGGCGGCGCCCTGCAAAGCCAGAAGGCCGGCGAGATAATTTCCGAAGCGATGCTGCAGGCCTCGCTTATAGCGCTCGCCGTGATCATCGTTTTCCTGTGGGGCTTACTCGGACGGCTGAGCGATGTCCTGTTAATGCTTGCGCCTTTGGCGCTTGCAGCTTCCCTGACGGCCGCCGCCAGCGTTTTGTTCGATATTCCCTTCAACTACGCCAATGTCATTGTGTTGCCTCTGCTGATGGGCATTGGCGTCGATAGCGCGATACACCTTGTCATGCGTCAGCGACAGGTTGCGGCGGGGGAAAGCCTGTTCGGCACGTCGACCCCGCGCGCCGTGCTTTTCGCGGCGATGACAACCGTCGCCTCCTTCGGCAGCCTGATGCTGTCGCCCCATAGGGGAACGGCGAGCATGGGCGAGCTGTTGTCGATCGCCATCGCCTTCACGCTTATTTGTTCGCTGGTCGTTCTGCCGGTCGTTTTCCGCATGACAGGACGCCAGGGTTCGGCTGTGCGAACGCGGCGGAGTACGGTTAAAAACCCGTAACGTAGCTGCCAGCGTATTCTCCGCGTTTGCAAAGCCTGATTTCGTCGATATTGCGCTGGAATAAAGCCGCAATCAGCCCATATGCCGCTGCTGTGGTCGGCATGCGTTATCGTTTGGCGACCTGGTGGGCAGCAATTGGCGTCATTCAAAGGCGCTTGGAGAATTAAAATGAACTCGTCGCTTTCGGCCAATACGCCAAAATCGGTTCTGCGAGCCACGAAAACGGTCGCAGTTCTTGCGTCCGCCTGCCTTGCTCTTGCGGGCATTGGGCAAGCCGAGTCTGCTGACGTCGGGTCCATTGAGGCGCAGTCCGTCGAGACGAAGCCCTCTAACGCCTCGGCGACCGCTACGCCTGCAAAGGCCGCAACGACCCGCGCTCTCGCTGAGACCGGCCCCGCGGTCGACTTCGCCAAGGCGCTGACGGGCCGAGCGACCGAAATACTGACGGACAAGTCGCTTAGCGAGCAGGAACAGCTCGAGAAATTTGAAGTCGTCCTGACCGAAGCGCTGGCGCTCGATGTCATCGGTCGTTTCATGATCGGTGAAACTCGCAAGTCTATGACGACCGATCAAAGCGCGCGCTACGACTCAATTTTCCCGCGCTATCTGACCGCTCTTTACGCTGAGCAGTTCGCTGAGATTGTCGGCCGTCCTCTTGAAGTTGTTGACTCAAAAGCCTTGAACGCCCGCGACGTCGTGGTGCGGACGCGGTTCACGCGCGCCGAAGGCTCTCCGATCAATGTCGACTGGCGTATCCGCAAGCTGAACTCCGGCGAGCACAAGGCAATCGACATCATCGTGTCGGGTGTTTCAATCATGCTTGTGAAGCGCGAGGAATTCGCGGCGTTCGTCGCCCAGAACGGGGTAGACGCGCTGCTGGCGCGCCTTGAGACGGAAATCGCCTGAGGGCCCATTCTGCGAGCTAGAAGTATTGCTCAGGATTTTCTCTGGAACACAAAGTCAGCCGAACCGCGCAGCGGATCGGCGGCAGGCCCAAACAGCGCCAGGTGCGCCTTGGCGCTCTGCACGAGTTCCTCGGCCTTGGCGCGCGCGCCGTCCGCACCGAGAAGCTTGACGAAAGTCGCCTTGTCCATATCGGCGTCTTGGCCAATCGGTTTGCCAATTTCTTGCGCGTCGCCAAACGCATCCAGCAGATCGTCGACGATTTGAAAGGCGAGACCGAGGTCTTCGGCGAAAGCAGCAAGCGCGGCGCGCTCCGCCATCCCCGCACCGCCAACGATTCCGCCGGCTACCGCCGAAAAGCGAATGAGCGCGCCAGTCTTCAGTCTTTGCAGTTCTTCAATCCCGGCAAGGTCAAAATTTTTCTGCTCGGCGTAAATGTCTATCATCTGTCCACCGACCATCCCTTCGCGACCCGACGCCCGGGCGAGCTCCAAGGCCAGGGCGCAGCGAATCTCTGCGTCGGGATGGGTTTGCGGCTCGGCGAGAATTTCAAACGCCTGCGTTAACAGCGCATCGCCCGCCAGAATTGCGGTCGCCTCGTCGAATGCCTTGTGGACCGCCGGTCGTCCGCGCCGAAGATCGCTGTCATCCATCGCCGGCAAATCGTCATGGATCAGACTGTAACAATGGATCATTTCGACTGCTGCGCCGACGCGGATCGACCGCTCGCGCGGACAGCCGAAAAGGTCCGCCGAAGCGATGACCAGAAACGGACGCAGGCGCTTGCCGCCATCGAGCGCGCCGTGGCGCATTGCGTCAACAACGCGACCAAGAGGTCCTGGGCGCCGGGCGAGACTGGCGTCGAGCGCCGACTCAACCAGTCCAGCGGTTTCTCGGATACGGGCGTCAAATGTCGTCACGGCGTCGCTCTCCACATTGAGCGCGACGCGGTACTCGCTCCGGCCCCTTGAGGCGTTGATTGCACGGGCCTCCAGTTCGATCAACAAGCTTTAACCCGAAACTTGAAGCGGCCCGCCGCGGGGCTCAGCGGGCGATAAATCCGGCGCCAGCGCACGGCGCGCATGATCGTGCGAAGAAGCCTATGCGCCCCCTCCCGTTACAATCGAGGCACACGGTCGTCTTCGAGCGCCCCTCGCCCAGGAAGGTTGATAGCAATCCCGACATGCCCCCAATCCCGCCTTTATCCTGCACTGGCGACGGCGCGTTCTGGGCAAACAGGCGCGCTGCATCGATTCGAGCGACCGGCGCTGATCTAGACAGCGACGCCATGTTTTGCCCGCCATGGAGGAGCACGAGGAGATCGCGCCGCCAGGAATCGAGAATGAGGCCAAAGCCCGCTTCGGTGAACTCGCCAGAAGGCTTGGCGCCGCCGATCAGGAACAAATCGCCCGAGGCATCTAGGCTTGCGACGCTTATGTGAAGGTTGCGGTTCATGGCCTCGACGTCGCCAGGCGTGTAACCGGCGCCGACAAACAATGCGAGGAAACCGATCTCTTCGACCAGACGGTGGTCCTGACTGGACTCCACTAGCGCAACAGCAAAGCGGATCTCGTTATCGATAACACCGTAAATGCTGAACCCGTCGTCGCGACCGAGGTCCTCAATGCCGCCAAATCGGGATTTCAGCGCCGAAACAATGCCGGCTTTTGGCCAAAGGGCAGAGGATACAGAATTGGCGTGGCGTCGCGAGGACGCCAAGAAGGTACCAAACATTTTTTGAATCGCTCCGGTGGCTATGGGGTAACAAAAGGAGAGGAATTAAGGAGGCCTCCCCGCCAGCGGATAACCGGCGCCCCCCATGCACTTATGGGAACGTTACTTCAACAGCCGCAAGGAGCCAATGGGCCGAAATGATCGGTTTGCAATTTCTCTCAACGAATCTCAGCGCCTGGATCAGCATTGCGTAAATTGAAGCTCAATTCGTTGTGTTTTGCAGTGCAGCGCAGATCGGGCTATAGACTTCGCGCAACAGTGAACGCGGAACCAGCCTTGGGTCCGTTGTGAGCGATGACGGGGCATGAAATAACGCAAGATTGTATGATTAACGAGGTATCGTCGGCGGTGGACAGGCGCTCGAAGGATGCCAGCCAGCCTGAGCCGGATATCGGCGGAAGTCTATACAGGTAGGGTGTGCGGTCAGTTTTTCCGGGGCGGCGCATTACCGGGCCGTATTAGAGTTCCGGTAATGGGGAGGCGAGAGGATTTGGGCATGGACGGTATGGAGAGCGGCGCAGAAGCGCCATTGCGGATCATCTTGGCGCAACCGCGCGGCTTCTGCGCCGGCGTTGAGCGCGCGATCGACATCGTCGAGCGAGCGCTCGAGAAGTATGGGGCGCCGGTCTACGTCCGCCACGAAATTGTGCACAACAAGCGCGTCGTTGACACGCTCAAAGCTCGCGGCGCCATTTTCGTCGAAGAAATCGACGAAGTCCCGGAAGGCGCGGTTACGATTTTTTCGGCGCACGGCGTTTCCCGCAAGGTCGAGAATGGCGCGCTTGAGCGCATGCTTGACGTAATCGACGCGACCTGCCCGCTCGTCACCAAAGTTCATAAAGAAGGCCGCCGGTACGCCGCGCGGGGGTACGACATTGTCCTGATCGGCCACCTCGGTCACCCGGAGGTTGAAGGCACGCTCGGTCAGATCCCGGGCTCAGTGCATGTTCTCAGTGAAGTCCACGAGGTGGAAACGCTCGACGTGCGCGATCCCGATCAAGTCGCGTTCGTGACCCAGACGACGCTGTCCGTGAACGACACCAAGGACGTGATTGCGGCCCTGAAAAAGCGCTTCCCGAACATCATCGGCCCTGACACCCGCGACATTTGCTACGCGACGCAGAACCGCCAGACAGCCGTAATCGAACTTTCGAAGCAGGTCGATCTGCTGATTGTGGTCGGCGCGCATAACAGCTCGAACTCGAACCGGTTACGGGAAATCGGCGAGAATTTCGGCCTGCCGAGCTATCTCATCGAAGACGCATCAATGTTTGACCCCGCCTGGCTCGAAGGCGTGCGCGCTGTTGGCCTGACAGCGGGCGCATCGGCTCCTGAAACGCTCGTGCAGGAAACCATTACGCGGATGAAATCGTATCGCGCTGTGACGGTTGAGGCGCTCGACGGCGTTGAGGAGAACGTGCATTTCAAATTGCCCGACGAACTCGCAAACGTGCCGCGTCCGAAGGACGCCATGGACGCCTGGGCCGTGGAACCCGCCTGATCCGATTTTCATCAGCGTACTGACAAAGTTCGCTAAAATCCCAAACTTATCGCATTGTCGACTGAACGGAGACTTCACATGGGCGTTTCATTGCATCAGCAAGTTCGCATCGGCGCTTACGTGCTCACGCAGACGCTGCTTGGGCGCAAGCGCTATCCGCTTGTCCTGATGCTCGAGCCGTTGTTCCGCTGCAATCTCGCCTGCCCTGGCTGCGGAAAGATCGACTACCCGGCCCCCATTCTCAACAAACGGCTTTCGGTTCAGGAATGCCTTGACGCTGTGGATGAGTGCGGCGCGCCGGTTGTCGCCATTCCCGGCGGCGAGCCCCTGATCCACAAGGACATGGGCGAGATCGTCGCTGGCATCGTGGCGCGGAAAAAATTCGTATCGCTGTGCACGAACGCGCTGTTGCTGGAGAAGAAACTCGATCAGTTCACGCCTTCGCCCTTCCTTTTCTTCTCGGTTCACCTGGACGGGCTCGAAGCGCGCCACGATGAAGCAGTCGACCAGAAAGGAACGTTCCAGATCGCCGTGAAGGCGATCAAGGCGGCGCAGGAACGCGGCTTTCAGGTCAACGTCAACGCGACCATCTTCAATAATATGGGTCCGGAAGAAGTCGCGGACTATCTCGACTACGCAACGCAGATGGGCGTCAACATCACCATGTCGCCGGGCTATGCGTATGAGCGCGCTCCCGACCAAGCGCACTTCCTTTCGCGCGAGCGCACGAAACAGCTTTTCCGCGACATTTTCCAGATCGGTAAAGATCGCGACGCGAACTGGAGCCTTAACCACTCCATGCTCTATCTCGATTTTCTGGCCGGTAATCAGGAATATGAATGCACGCCGTGGGGCATGCCGACCCGCAACGTCTTCGGTTGGCAAAAACCCTGCTATTTGCTCGGAGAGGGATATACCTCTTCGTACAAGGAGCTGATGGAAACGACGGATTGGGATTCCTACGGCACCGGCAAATACGAGAAATGCTCGAATTGCATGGCCCACTGCGGCTATGAGCCGACGGCCGCCGTCGACGCCATCAAGAACCCGTTGAAGCTTCTGAAGATGAAGAATATCTTCAGCATTAAGACGACGGGTCCTATGGCGCCGGAAATCAACCTTTCCAATGCGCGCAAGGCTGTCAACGTGCACGAAGCACTCGTCGCCGAACAGTTAGAGAAGATCGACGCGGAGAAGAAGACCGCGAAGGAACGGACCGAGGTGGACGCCTAAGGCGGCGAGCGCCCTTTTCTGATCGCCGCCAAGCTGGATCAACTGTGCGAATTCAGCCGGGCGTTGAACGGCGGAATAGAGCACTGGCGCGATCCGCACGCCGCCATCAGGAGCGATCGCGCTCAGCGCCGAGCGTGGCAAAGCGCGATCGGCGGGATCAGCGATTGCGCGCATGGCGAAATAGGGAACGCCAAACTGTTGCGCGACCCGCGCGACCGAATGCGTCTCCATATCAACGGCGACTGCTTTACTCTGCGCGAATAGCGCCGACTTCGCTGCGGTGGTCGCGATAACTTCATCGACCCCTAGCAACACGGACCGTCTTGCGACGCGCTCGCCTTCCGGCGCGTTCTCTGCCTGCCCTGCGGCATACGCCGAACCATCCAACAACAGCGTCGTTTCCGCTTCCACGATATCGCCAGGCGCGAGCTTGGGGTCGAGCGCGCCCGAAACGCCTGCGCTGACGAGCGCTTTTGCCCCTCCCACGCAAAACTCTTCGGCAAGCGCCGCCGCGCGCGCCGCGTTGGCGCCTGAGATGCCGATGCGGCAGGCATCGGGCGGCGCGCCAACCTTCGACAGCGCATCACGCACAATGGCGGCCTCGGATTTCAGACCACAGACGATCCCGATGAACGCCATCAAGCGACGCGCTCCAGACGCCCCAACACGATATCAGCAGCGCGATAGCCCGACCTGATCGATCCCTCGATCGTCGCCGGAACGCCCGTATCGGTATGGTCGCCGGCAAGGGTGACGTTCCGCCAA
>CAZSBU010000046.1:0-15006 GCA_964605055.1 uncultured Caulobacterales bacterium
ATCGCCGCAACGATCAGCCCGGCTGCGTGGAGCCAAAACGGCGCCCCGCGCCACCAACCGAACAAGCCCGCCATCGCGACGATGTAAAGCGGCAGCGCCGCGGCAAGCGTGACGGGATAAACCGCTTCCCAGAAAAGGCCGGCCCGGGCGAGAAAAATTGCGGCCCCAGCGTTCGCGCGACGTGGCGTGACCGCATCAGGCGTCTGTCGTTCAAACCCTTGTTGTTCCAAAACCTTGATGTTCCAAACTTCGCTATACCAATCCGAGGTTGTACCAGTCCGGGCGCCACGATTTTTGCACCACGAACCTCAGTCTAGAGAAGCGGCACCCGGTCGTCGATTCCAATTGCGTAGCGCGCCAAAGGGGCGCGGCAAGTCAGGTTCGTTGTCCGTCAGTCGACGCCGGCGACTCTGGGACAGTTGCGTTAACCAAGGGAGCGCGTCTTGGATCGACGAACCAGCAATGACGCGATTGAAAACGCCGCCGCGCGGCCTGCCGCCCGCCCAACAAAGTTTCAGCGTCTTGCAGCCGACGCGGCGGAATCCCGCCTTAGTTCGTCAGCGCGTTCATTCGCGATCGGTATAGTCGTCGTTTATAACATTGTTGGCGTGCTCGACATCGCCTCTACGATAGCCGCCATTGGACTCGGCGCGGGTGAGGAGGCAAACCCGGTCGTTCGCGCCATGATGGAGCATCTGGGGCCCGGCTGGATCGCGGGGAAGCTTCTTGTGCAGGCGCTTATTTCCGCAATGGTTCTGTGGTTTCCACACCGTCTTGTGCTGACGATATTCACCGCTGCCGTCTTGTTTAACGGACTTGTTGTTCTGAATAACTTCCGGATAGCCGCGTCGCTATAGAGCAACCGAGTCCGGAACGCTGCGCCGCTCTCCGAAGCGGCCTTGATCTCACCCTGTAGTAGCCCTCGGCGAGGGGCAACGAGGCTTACTGTGTCATTTGGGCGGCGCAGGGTATAAATCTGCCCACCCCGCGAATTGACCTATTCCGTTTGCTGAGCGCTTCGCATACGCCCATGCGACTATCGCGTGGGAGAGCGCGTTGCTGTTCAATTCACTGACCTTTATGGTCTTCTTCGCCATTGTT
Organism: uncultured Caulobacterales bacterium; assembly: GCA_964605055.1. Classification (GTDB taxonomy): domain Bacteria; phylum Pseudomonadota; class Alphaproteobacteria; order Caulobacterales; family Parvularculaceae; genus Amphiplicatus. The sequence continues at coordinate 1,102 of CAZSBU010000046.1, forward strand.
GTGGCGGCGCACAACGCGCCATTGCCTTGGCGTGCGAAAAAATTCAACTTGCTATTGGCGAGCTACGTCTTTTACGGCGCATGGAGCCCGCCATTCGTTCTGCTTCTATTGCTGTCGACGATTGTCGACTGGTTTGCCGCACGCGCGATCCATCGCGCAAGGACTGACGGCGGGCGGTTAGCGTTTTTGATTATCTCGCTCGCCGTCAATCTCGGCGTCCTTGGATATTTCAAATACGGAACATTTCTGCTGGATAACTTTACGGCGCTCGTGAATTCCGTCGGCGTCGCCTATGCCGCGCCTGAATGGAGCATCGTCCTGCCCGTAGGCATATCTTTTTACACTTTCCAGACGATGGCCTATTCGCTCGACGTGTACCTGCGCAGGGCGGCGCCAACGAAGTCGTTTCTCGACTTCGCCCTGTTCGTGACCTTCTTTCCGCAATTGGTGGCGGGGCCAATCGTGCGTCCGTCGCAACTGATCCCGCAGTTCGCCGCTCCCATACGCGCAACGGGGCGCCAGCTCGCTTGGGGTCTAGGGCTGATGACGATCGGTCTGTTTGAAAAAGTGGTGCTCGCGGATTCGTTCCTCGCGCCGGCTGTGGACGCAGCGTTCGACGCACGCGGACCGATCGCGCAGCTCGACGCATGGACGGGCGTCCTTGCATTCTCTGGGCAGATCTTTTTTGACTTCTCCGGTTATTCGACGACCGCGATAGGCGCAGCGCTTTGCCTTGGTTTCGCGCTGCCTGAAAATTTCCGTTTCCCTTACGCCGCGATCGGATTCTCCGACTTCTGGCGGCGATGGCACATCTCGCTTTCAACCTGGCTACGCGACTATCTCTACATTCCCCTCGGCGGCAACAAAAAAGGGCGCAGTCGTACTTACGTCAACCTCATGATTACTATGCTGCTGGGCGGTTTGTGGCACGGCGCCAGCTGGACGTTTGTCGTCTGGGGCGGGTTGCACGGGCTCTACCTAGGTATTGAGCGTTTCCTGCGCGAAAGCATTCCGCCGCAGGATTGGTTCGCCTCTCTCTGGTTCAAGATCGCCATGGCGCTCGTCACCTATTTCGCCGTCAACATTACCTGGGTCTTCTTCCGTGCGCAGAGCTTCGCCGACGCAACGACCTATCTTGCATCGATGTTCGCGCTCGCCGCCGATCCGAAAAAGGTCCTCTATTTGAATGAGATTGTGCCTGCCGCCTTCGTGATTGCGTCAATGGTCGCGGCGCATTGGGGCATGCGCGCGACATCGATGGAAACCGTGATCGCTCGCACGCCACCGCTTTTGATCGGCGCTGCATGGACGTTGATGCTGTTCATGCTCGTCATCACGCAAGGATCAGACAGCGCCTTCATCTACTTCCAATTCTGAGAAACCCATGAGCCAGCGCACTTACTTTGATCCTGAACGCGTCGACCGGCCGGTGCCGGACAGGCCATGGGTCGCTCTCGCGCTGACAGCGCTTCTCGCCACCGCGGCATTGACGGTCGGTTGGGAAGCCTACTGGCGCGGCAAAAGCTTTGATCCCGGAGATATCAGCAATTCCTCCGCGCTGTGGGCGCAGGAGCGCCGCAAGGCAAAAGGCGACGCGACGGTGCTCATTGGCTCCTCGCGCATCATGTTCGGGCTCGATCTCGACGTGTGGCGGCAGACTACAGGCGTCCAGCCTGTCCAACTGGCGCTCGAAGGAACGAGCCCGCGGGCGTTCCTGAAAGACCTTGCGGCGGACGAGGCGTTTCGCGGCCTCGTCATCGTCGGCGTCACTGCGCCACTGTTTTTTACCATGGAGGGCGGTCGTCGCGAGGAGGTCTTGAAATATACGCGCGATCAATCGCCGTCACAGAAAGTCGATCACCAACTCTCGATGGCTTTGGAAGACGTCTCTGGATTTCTAGATGAGCAAACTCGCCCGAAACGACAGATCGAGATCGCGATACTTCCGCTGCGCGATGACATGCCGATGCGCTCCGACCCTCGCAAACTCTCGGTCAGCACGCGCGACCGCAACACTGAGATGTGGCGGAGGGTTGTTGAGGATGAGGCTTACCAGCAGGAAGCAAAGGAACAGTGGGAGTTCCTCCTTAAGCGTCTTGCGCCGCCGCCCGGTCCTGACGGACAGCCGCAACAAATGCCGGATGAAGCGATCGCTGCGACGATTGCCGCCGTGAAAGCCGATGTTGATCGCATCCGCGCGCGCGGCGGCGACGTCGCCTTTGTCCGGTTTCCCTATGGCGGTGGCTTCACGCCAGCGGAAGACTTCGGATTTCCGCGAGAGCGGTTCTGGGACCCTTTAATTGCTCAAACGCAGTCAGCGGGCGTGACGTGGCATGATCACGCCGCATTGCGGCGTTACGAACTGCCGGAATGGTCGCACCTCGACCCCCGCGATGCAGAGAAATTCACCGAGGATTTGGCCCCGACGCTGATGGCGGAGATTGAAGCCGCGCGTGCGCAGCGGAATACGGCTACCGGCGGCGAATGAATTTTCGAAAGTTCGCTATTTGCGCCAGACAGGCGCGGCCTCTGACGCGAACATTTCATCATAGGTCGGGCGGCGCCTGATGACGGCAAATTCGTCGCCGCGAACCATGACTTCTGGAATGAGCGGACGCGTGTTGTACTGCGAGGCGAGTGCGGCCCCGTAGGCGCCGGCGTCCATGATCGCGACGAGTTCCCCGGCCGCCAGTTCGGGCAACTCGCGTTGGCGCGCAAATCGGTCGCTCGTTTCGCAAACGGGCCCAACAACATCGTAGGGCCGCATTGGCGCTTGCGCTGGCTGCCGGACGGGAACGATGCGGTGATGGGCGTCATACAGCGCAGGGCGTAAGAGATCGTTCATTGCGGCATCGAGAATGAGAAAATCCCGCGCCTCTCCCTGTTTGTCATAGATGACGCGCGCAACCAGCACCCCTGCGTCGGCGACGATAAATCGGCCGGGTTCGAAAATCAGACGCACGCCAAGAGGGTCGGCAAGGCGTCGCACGAGGCGCGCGTAGTCTTCGATGCTGGCGACGACCGACGCTTCTGTATACGGAACGCCAAGGCCGCCGCCGAGATCGACGCGCTCGATCGGCACGCCATCGGATCGCAACGCTCCAACGAGGTCGGCAACTTTGGCGAAAGCAGTCTCGAAAGGGTCGAGCGCCGTAATCTGCGAGCCGATGTGAACATCAACGCCCTTGACTGCGATTCCCGGGAGTTGATTGGCGCGCGCGTATAACGCCCGCGCCGCGCCCCACGCCACGCCGAACTTGTCTTCGGCCTTGCCGGTTGAAATCTTCTCATGACCGCCGGCGGCGACATCCGGGTTGACGCGAAACGCGATCGGCGCCCGCCGACCCATCTGTATCGCCACGTCGTTCAGGGCGAGCAATTCCGGTTCGGATTCGACGTTGAACTGATGGATGTTTTCGTCGAGCGCCGCCGCCATTTCAGGCTGCGTCTTACCCACGCCGGAAAAAACGATGCGATAGCCAGGAACGCCGGCGCGGCGCGCCCGCAAGAGCTCGCCCAGCGAGACGACATCCGCGCCTGCGCCTTCCGAGGCGATGATCGAGAGCACGGCCAGATTTCCGTTCGCCTTGACCGAATAAGCGATCAGCGGATCAGCGCCGCGAAAGGCCTCCTGGAATGCGCGCAACCGCGCCCGGATGCGTCCGTCGCTATAACAATAGAACGGTGTTCCGACTTCTGCGGCGATTGTCTCCAGGGCAACGCTCCCTGCACTGAGGGATCCGGCGCGGTAGGCAAACGCCTCGATAGTCACGACGCGCCGCCGCCGGGTTGCTGCTGGTCGGCAGGGCCATCCGTTGCGTCGTCGCCAGCTGGCGCGGACGCCGGCGGGCGTTCGGAACCCGGCGGCCGCAGCGGCGCTTTCTTGCCGCAAGCAGCCGCAAACATCAACGCAGCGGCAATCGCCAGAATTGCTTTCATCACTACTTCTCACTTCTGGCGGTCAAGCCGCGTTCAACACCTTGAGAAAGCCGATTCCGCGCGCGTTCGACTTGCTCTCGAACATTGGCCGGCGCCGCGCCGCCAAAGGACGTTCGCGACGCGACTGACGCATCAATCGTCAGTATCTTGAATACATCGGCCGTGATGCGGGGCTCAAGGCTCTGAAAGTCGACGAGCGGCAAGTCGGAAAGGGAAAGACCTTTAGCCTCCGCGATTGCAACGACCCGGCCTGTGATGTGATGCGCTTCGCGGAACGGCACGCCAAGCGCGCGCACCAGCCAATCGGCCAGGTCGGTGGCGGTCGAAAACCCGCGCTCAGCAGCCGCCCGCATGGCGCGCGCGTCGACAGCCAGGTCGCGAATCATGCCGGACATGGCGGCAAGCGCCAGTTCGAGATCGTCGAACGCGGCAAAGGTAGGCGCCTTGTCTTCCTGCATGTCTTTTGAGTAGGCGAGAGGCAGCCCTTTCATGACGATCAGCAAACTCTGGAAAGCGCCGGCAAGGCGTCCGACCTTGGCGCGCACGAGTTCAGCGGCATCCGGATTTCTTTTCTGCGGCATGATTGAAGAGCCGGTGGAAAACGCATCAGAGAGGCGCGCAAACCCGAAATGCGGCGACGTCCACAAAACGATCTCCTCCGCGAGGCGCGATAAGTGGCTTGCTGCAATGGCAGCGGCGGCCAGCGCTTCCAGCGCGAAATCACGCGCTGAAACCGAATCGAGCGAGTTGGCCGTAGGCCGATCAAACCCGAGCGCCCGCGCCGTCAATTCCCGGTCAATGGGAAACGACGTGCCGGCAAGCGCCGCGGCGCCCAACGGGCACTCGTTCATACGCGCGGCAGCGTCTGCGAATCTGCCGGCGTCCCGCGACAGCATCTCGAAATAGGCAAGGCAATGATGGCCGAAAGTGATGGGCTGTGCAATCTGGAGGTGGGTGTACCCGGGCATAATCGTGTCTGCGTGCTGCGCCGCTTTCTCGACAAGCGCTCGCTGCAAATCTTCGATTGCCCCAATCGCGGAGAGACAGGCCTTTCGCACCCATAACCGGAAGTCGGTCGCGACCTGATCATTGCGCGACCGCGCAGTATGCAGCCGCGCCGCGGGGGCGCCGACAAGATCAGCGAGCCTCGCCTCGATGTTCATGTGGATATCTTCAAACCGCTTGTCGAAGGGAAAGGCGCCGGCTTCGAGTTCCGCCTCAATGACCGCAAGACCGCCTGTAATCGCGGCGGCGTCGGCCTTCGAGATGACGCCCACTTCCGCAAGCATCGCCGCGTGCGCTCTCGAGCCTGCAACGTCCTCACGCCAAAGCCGCTGATCGACATCGATCGAGGCGTTGATCGCCTCCATGACTGCCGAGGGGCCTGCGGCGAAACGACCGCCCCAGAGTTGGTTTTTGCCGTTATTCGCCATATCTGCGCCTTAAGGTGATCGGTAATGATAACGCCATTGCAGGCAGCTTGAGGAATTTAAACGATGCGCGGATTGATGACGCCCCGGTTTTTCCTGTTCGTTTGGGGTGGTATTGGCACGCTGGCGCTTGTCTACGTGATCATTGCGTCGGGCGTAAAGACAGACGCAGGCGCGCCCCGGCGCGACGCCCAATCCGGCGTCGTCACGTCGAACGCCGCGCTGAGCGTTGGCGCGATGTCCGACTTCGCCTTCGCCTTTCCGCCGCGAACGGCGCCCACCGCGCCCTTCGAGCATGAAGGCGCAGCGATGACGCTTGCCGATTTCAAGGGGAAAACGGTCCTCGTAAATTTCTGGGCGACATGGTGCGCGCCATGCCTGAAAGAACTACCCTCGCTCGACGCCCTTCAGAAAGATCTTGGCGGCGATGATTTCGAGGTTGTCGCGATCGCCGCTGACCCTAGAGGCCCGGAAGTGGCGGACACATTCCTGAAGCGGCTCAATATCGCTAATTTGAAGCTTTACGCCGATCCCCGCCTGCAGGTCGCGATGTCAATTGGCGGCGCGTCGGTCCTTCCCGTCAGCATTCTCTATGACGCGCGAGGTAATGAGGTCGGGCGCCTCGTCGGCGAGGCGGACTGGTCGAGCCCTGAAGCGCGCCGTCTGATCGAAAGCGTGATTGCCCGTTAGACCCTTCCCCGCATTGCGTTGCCGTTTCATTCGGGCGACAAGCCTCCATCATCAATGCCGGAAACGCGGGGAACGAAAGCATGCGGTCTCTCCTTTTTTTAGGCGCAGCAGCGCTGGCTCTCACCGCTTGCGATCGCGCGGAAAAGTCTGGCGCAACGCCAAGCGCATCGAAGGCCGCATCGGTAAGCGCCCCCTCGCCGCTCGACTCTCCGTTCAAGCTCAAAGACGCCGCCGCGGTAGACGTGGATGCTTTGGCGTCGCTGCTGCCGCCTGAACTGCGCCCCAGCTATCAGTCGGCGAGATTCGATGAGGCGCTCGGCGCAACCGTGCTGACGGGCGTAACTCTCGGCGAAGAAAAGAGCGTCACAATCGAGCGGGTCGAACTTTATGGCGTCGATCAAGCCGGCGTCGCGCGACTAGTCGAAAATGAAGGAGCAGACAGCGCCGCGCCGTTTGAGCCGATTTTCACAAAAATCCGTTTTTACGACTTCTCGACTGATGGAGAGAGCGGCGACAGGCCGGTCACCATTGGGGCAGGGGAGATCGATAGATTACGGGTTCGGCAGGGCGCGTTTGCAGACGATCAGCAGGCCTCGGGACTGGCGTCGGTGTTCAACGCGTTCGAGCTCGGCGGACTGTATCTGAAAGACGCGGCGATTGGGTCGAAGGAGGGAGACGATGCGTTCGCGCTTTCCGCCCCCGACCTCCGACTAGTCGGCATCGGCGGCGGAAAGCTTGAAGCGCTGATCGCCAATCAGCTTGAATATCGGGTCTCCGGGGCGCCGGAGGGGTCGCCGCCCCAAGTCGGCGGACCATTTGAGACGTTCATCGCCCCGCGCGCCCAGCGCGTCGCCGTCCGCATAATAGAATGGCGCGGGCTCGATCTGTCGGGGCTTTTGCCTTTCAGCTTACGAGGCGAGACGCCGCCGACATCGGCGCGAGACCTCGTCAATATTGGAGAGATCACCGCTCTCGACGTTGAAACCTGGTATGGCGACAAGCGTTTCAGTTTTGCGCCAAAGACGGCAGTCGAGGCCGACTTTATCTGGCTCGCGCCTTCAAAGATCAGATCGGTGGCGACCGACACTGTCTACGATCTGACCGCCTATTTCGGGGCGGAGGACGCAGCGTCAATTGAGCTTCTTCAAAAGCGTGGACTGGACGAGCTTAAGGCAGACAGCCGATTTTCCTATGACTGGGAGCCGAAATCCGGCGCGGTGAGCATCAAGTCGGATATTTCCGCGCCCGCAGCAGCAATAATCGACTTTGCGCTCACGGCGGACGGGCTCGAAATCGACGCGCTAGCCACGGCGCTTGAGGAGGACGACGCCGACGCCATCTCGGGGCTCGTTCGCCTGAAATCGGCGTCAATCAACGTGCGGGACGAAGTCGTGCTCGACGCATTCTTCGACCTTGCGGCGCTTCAGGCAGGGGGAACTGGTAAAGACGTCCGCGCCGCGGCGCCGGCGCTTGTTCGGCTCGCCGGCGTTCAGGCTGCGGCAGCCGCGCCCTCCGCGCGTCGTTATTTTGATGCGATCGCCACCTTTGTGGAACAGGGCGGCAGCCTGTCGATCAAGGTCAATCCAAAAGAACCGATGCGCCTGAAGGAACTCGGCGAACGCGGCGCCGCAGGCCCCGAGGCGGTCGTGCAAGCTCTTGGAGTCGAGGTCACGCACACGCCTCGCTGACGGCGGCGTTACGCGTGGTAGTGAAATTCCTCGCGCACGATCTTGCCGTCCTTAATCTGATAGACCCCGACTTCTTTCATTTGGCGGCGTTCGCCCGTCGAACGATCGGTGGCGTCGATTTCGAAAATGGCGCTGAATTTGTCGGGGCCGTGCAGGAAGGGGCCGTCGACGTTGGCGGAATGGACCTCCATGGCGCCGCGCCACCAATCATGTTTGGCTTTGATGCCGTCGCGTCCGTGCGTTTCAGGGCCGCCTTCGCCCATAGCCACAGCCTCTACTGATACCGCATCTGCTGCGTAAAGTTTGTCGAGGCCCTCATATTCGCGGCCCTCGCGGCATCCAGCCACCAGTTCGTTCGCGATTTCCGTCAGTTGCTTCGGATACATCCGCATCGCCTCCTTCGAATGAAAGACGCCCCCGCGCTAATAACGATACGGCTTTTGCTCACCCCGAGCTAGGACAAGGGCGCGCGAAAATGCATCCCGCCCGGCATGGGCCGCGGAGCGCGCGTTGTCTTTGGATAGCTGAGGGGCAGCTTGCGCAACGAACGAACGGCGAGATAGGCGAAGCACTCCGCCTCGAGATCGTCGCCGCGCCATCCAGCCTCTTCAGCGGCCAGAACTGGCGCGTCGAGCGCCTTGGCGAGCGCTTCCATCAACGCCGGATTTCGACGGCCGCCGCCAACGACGATCCACTCCCCCGGCGCCATCGGCAGCAGAGGAATGGACGCACGAACGCAGGCGGCCGTAAACGCCGTCAGCGTCGCCGCACCGTCGGCCGTAGAAAGTCCAAGCACGGGCTCCAGTTTAAAGTCGTAACGGTCGAGCGATTTCGGCGGCTTGCGTCGCAAATACGGGTTCAACAGCATCATGCGGAGTATTTCCGTGTGCACCGCGCCGGTGCGCGCCAGAGCCCCACCCGTATCCATCGCCTGACCGGTCTTTAAATCCATCCACTGGTCGACAAGCCCGTTTCCGGGTCCGCAATCAAAAGCAACAAGGTCGGTGGGTTTACCGCCAGGCGGCGCGAAAGTGATGTTGGCGACGCCGCCGATGTTGATGACGCCAACTGCATGCGGACGCGCGAGCGCCGCGACGAGCGCGTGATGATATACCGGCGCCAGCGGCGCACCCTCACCGCCCGCCGCAACGTCATTGCTCCGGAAATCGCAGACGACGTCGATCCGCACTTCATCCGCAAGCAAACGTCCATCGCCGATCTGCCACGTTCGCCCGACGCTCTCCGGCGATCGGGACGGCCGATGCAATATTGTCTGACCATGAAAACCGATAACGTCGACCGCGCTTCGCTTCAGCCCGGATTTTTCCAATAGCGCTTCTACTGCTTCAGCATGGGCGATCGTCACCTCCGCCGCCGCCTTGCCGACATCGGTTGCGCCATCCCGGCCTTCCAGCGCCGCCTTGATCGCCCGGCGAATGACGATCTTTCGGTCGCGGCTGTAAGGAATATGAAGCGCCGGTCCAGTCTCGATGAAGGCCTCGCCGTCAGTGCGCAAGATCGCCGCATCAACGCCGTCGAGCGACGTACCGCTCATCAGGCCAATTGCCGTTAAAATCGACATGTTTTGCCCTCTCTTCCGGATGGCCGATTACAAGGCACGGACGTAAACGTCAGGTTGAGGCGAAGCGGCTGGATTAAGGGCCGCACGCGCAGTATCTACCGCGATCCGCAATTCGCGCGGTCCGGATAACAATCAGGACGCTGTCTCACATGCCCAAATCTGACTTCATCGCGGTTCTCGAAGAAAGGGGTTTCATCCACCAGTGCACCCATCTCGATGAACTCGACGCCCGCGCGGCGAGCGAGACGCTGACAGGTTATATCGGATTCGACGCGACCGCGCGTTCTCTGCATGTGGGCAGCCTTATTCAGATCATGCTGCTGCACTGGCTGCAGGAGACCGGTCATCGGGCAATTGCGCTGATGGGTGGGGGAACAACGAAAGTTGGAGATCCAACTGGCAAGGATGCGCAGCGCGCCCTGCTCACCGACGGGGAGATCAACGAAAATATCGCCTCCATAAAGGGCGTTTTTGAAAAGTTTCTGCGCTTTGGCGATAGCCCGAGCGACGCGCTGATTGTCAATAATGACGACTGGCTGTCGCAGCTCGGCTACGTCGAATTCCTACGCGATTACGGGGTTCATTTCACGATCAACCGGATGCTCACCTTCGACAGCGTCAAACTGCGTCTCGAGCGCGAAAGCCCAATGACGTTTCTTGAATTCAACTACATGCTCATGCAGGCGTACGACTTTCACGCCCTGTACAATCGTTTCGGCTGCTTGTTGCAGATGGGCGGGTCCGATCAGTGGGGAAACATCGTCAACGGCGTTGAATTGTGCCGGCGAAAAGATGGCGCTGAGGTCTTTGGCCTGACGACGTCGCTACTGACCACGGCGTCCGGGCGAAAAATGGGCAAGACCGAACAGGGCGCGGTTTGGCTAAACGCCGACCTCTGCCGCCCGTTCGACTATTGGCAGTTCTGGCGCAACGTTGACGATGCTGACGTCGGCGTCTTGCTCGCACGCTTTACAAAATTGCCCATGGGGGAAGTCCGCCGACTAGCCGCGCTGCAAGGCTCCGAGATCAACGAAGCGAAGAAAATTCTTGCGACCGAAGCGACAACGCTTCTGCATGGACGCGCCGACGCGGAAGCAGCGGCGGATACGGCGCGCGCAACCTTCGAGGAGGGTCGAAAAGACGACCGATTGACCAGTATCGTGATTTCGAAAGACATGCTCGCAGCAGGCGCGCCACTGCTCAAGGCGTTTCAGACCGCTGGCCTCGCCACTTCGCTGGGTGAGGCGCGCCGCCACATGGTCGCGGGCGCCCTTCGCGTCAACGATGCAGTGATCACTGAAGAACGCACGCTGACTCTGGACGACGTTGTTGATGAAACGATCAAGATATCCATCGGAAAGAAAAAACACGCCCTGATAAAGCTTGGGTGAACCGGCCGGTGCGTTGAGCATCAACCGTCACGCAATCGAACTGTCGTTACGCTGCTTTTTATTTTTTCGGTTCGTCAGGCGGCAAGGGCGTTGGGGCCTCAAGCGGTTCCGCCCAGACTGGGTCGAACATTCGGCGCAATATGCCCGGCGCAAGTGCGGAGAGCGGATTGATTGTAACCCTTGGTTCTGCATTTGGACCGGTCACGGTGTATGCGACCGCCAATACGCCCTCGCCCTCACGACCGACAATCAGATCGCCAATGATCGGCGCACGACCGAGGAACGAGTTTACCTGGTAGGCGGGAACGACGGCGCCGCTCAGCGACATCTGCCTATTCGCCGCCAGAGGGGCCTCTCCGGACACGGTAATGCCAACCGATGGGCCTGATGCGCGCACTTCGTTCAGATTCAACAAACCGGCCCGCAATTCGTATTCGCCGCTGGCGCGGTTTAGTTCAATGCCGGAACCATTGAGCAAGTCCGTGAGGCCGTTCAGAGAGCCGGCGGAGAAAATTCGCGCAAGCAAAGGCGCGCCGACAATCCGCAGGTCGCGCGCTTCAAACCGGCCGGCGGCCGCGCTGCCCACACCCGATGTCACTTTGCCGTTGACGCCTTGCGGGGCTGTCTTCAGCGTCGCCTCGATAACCCCTTCCCCGCCATTGACGGAAGATACTCCAAATATCCCCCCCAGAAGCGCGCCGATGTCGCCGCTTCGCATCGTAATGAGACGATCATCGCCTTCGCCCGTGCGTTTAAGCGTCAGCGAGATCGGCAAGTCGCCGCCTGTACGGCCTGAAACATTTAGCGTTTCGAGAAGGTGATCGCCGTGTCGAAGATCGAATGATACGTCGCGCATGGAGACATTATTGCGCAGCTTCAAATGGTCGATTCTGCTCGTTACCGTCAGTCCAGGTCCGAATGAAAACTGTTCACCCTCGACAGAGCGTTCGGCCGCGATGAAATCTTCGATCATCGGACCAAGATTAAGGAGCGGCCCCGTCAATCGCGCTGCGAGCGCCCCTGATTGCGTGCGATCGGCCGCGAGGGAAACGTCCGCGAATTGTCCAACCAGGAACTTTGGAAACGCGGCCTCAAGGATCGATCCGTCCGCGTTAAAAATTGCCGTACCGACAATTTCAAGCTGCGCGCCTGTCAACGAAACACTCGAAGTCTGCGATCCGTCTTCCTGAAAACGTGTGTTTATGGCGGCGGCTGCAGCCTCTCCTGCCGGCTTTAACCAGCCGAGCGAGGGAAAGCTCAGCGCGGCGCGCTCGAAATCGGCGTCGAGTTCCGCCATCGAGAGTTTTGCAAGGTCGCCTTTCAGGTCCGCCCGGATCATCACCGGCCCCTGAAGGAACTGGCGCGTTGGCATACCGAGGAAATCGCCGGTTGACGAGTTCAGCTCGCCTTCGAGTTGAATGCGTGCGCGGTCGCCGCCTCCGTAGAAACGCTGGTTCCAGATGATAGACATATCGGCAGCGGCGATCTGCGCCCGCGCCTTGACCGACATGTCCCGTGAGCTGAGCGCCAATTCTCCATCCGCGCCGGAGATGTCGATGTCGCCAAAGGCGTTCAATATCGATAGGTTTTTGAATTTCGCCGTTCCCTTGTATCCGTATTCCTCCGGCGTCGCTTCGCGCCGGTTGGGTCGCGAGATTTCGATGGTCGCCGAAAATGGCCCCGTAAACTGGCTCGGGGCGACCGGCGTTTCTTTCAAAATACGCAGTGGTTCCTGATCCAGAAGCGCAAGCGCATCGCCGGCGTCGCCTTCGGCATGGAAACGATAGAAACCGTTCTCGCCCTTCGGTCTGAGAACAGGAAAGTCAACTTGGCCCTCCGTAAGCCGAATATTTCCAACACGACCCCGATCGGCGTCAAACCGGAACGTATTCAAACCGAGGCGTCCGCGACCGGATACGCCGATCAGGGGCGTCATAGTCTCGGCGTAAATTACTTCCGCGTCGACCGCCTCGAATGTGAGCGAGAGGGCTTCGTCGACGATCAATCGCTCTTCAGCAGCAGCCGGCAGGTCAATAGCGAATCGAATATTGCGAAACGTCGCCACCCTTATGCGCTGGTCGACGAATTCGCGCGCCGCATCAGCGACCACGAGTGGCCACGCTATCAAGAGTTCCTTCCGGTCGAGTTCGCCCTCTACATTGACAAATCCTTTAAGCGCTGGTCGCCCCCCTCCCGCCTGACGGACGGAGCGCAGCGATCCCTTCGCGTTGACGCCGAGAAACGCCGCGTCGATGTCTTGCACGTCAATGCGGCCGCCTGCGAAGTCGATTTCTCCCGCCAGCGATATTCGATCAACGTCTAGACGCGATTGGAACACGCCGGCAGGGGCCAAGATCAGATCCGCCGCCACAATCGCAAATTCTAATCCAGTAAGCCTGTTATCGGCGGGCGATTGCCGAAGCGATACGGCACCTGAGGCGGAACCCGTTATCGCGTCGCTGTGAACGGTAAGGCGCTCTATATCGAACATATTGCCGACGGGATCAAACCGTGCATCGAGTTCGGCGGCGTCGACTGCGATATCGACGTTTCCGAGTTTGGCGGACCCGGCGTGCGCACGACCCTCGACTGACGCCGATCGAACCTCGCCGTCCCCCGAAAGGCTGAATTGGGCTACGCCTGAAACCGGCCCGGTGAATGCTTCCGGCGGGGCGCCGATAAAGATGGCGGCGAGATCGCCGAGCGGCGCGTTCTCCAGTACTGCCATTCCCTCGATCGTATCCTGATCGAGGCGATACTCAGCATCAAAATCAAGCGAGGCTTGCAATCCCCCGATCAGAAAAGCGCCGTCAATCGACGCGCTGTAACCGCCGGCGTTGCGCTCGATGCGCGCCGAAGCTGATTTGGAAATCCAACTGCGTCCACTAGCGGCGTCAACGAAATCGATGCTGGCGTCGCGAAGTTCGGCGCGCTCGAACGCCTGCCTGAAATAGCGCCCCCCCGTCAGCGTACGGAAGGGGTTAGCGCGCGGACCCGCTGCGCCAAAATCCAATGCGAAACGGCGGTCCTCTTGCCTGTAGATCCGCAGTTGCGCGCCGCCAAGAACGATTTCTCTCGGCCCAAAATGGGCGGTCAACGCATCCCGCGGATGAAACTGCATCTGCAGTATCGGCAGCGATGCCGTTATGTCCCCGCTCGCGTATTGCAGGTCTCTAATTTCAAGG
>CAZSBU010000047.1:0-3818 GCA_964605055.1 uncultured Caulobacterales bacterium
GCCGCCATCCGCGGTGATGACGATGCGCGCGCCGGCGTCATGGATGCGGTCGCTGAGCGTCTTGTCGGAAAAGCCGCCAAATACTGGCGTATAGATCACGCCGATGCGCTTGGCGCCTTCGGTCCAGAAGATCTGTTCCGGGATGTTCGGCATGTTGATGGCGATGCGGTCGCCGGCCTTGAGCCCGAGACGCGCCAGCGCGACGGCGCGCTTGGCGGCTTCCAGCATCAGGCGCCGGCGCGAGATCGGATAGCAGTCGATTGGGCCGCCGCGTGCGTCGTCGAGCGACATGTCCCAGCGATCGCCCTCAAAGATGAAGGCGGCTTCTGCGCCATGCCCGGCCAGCACATGTCGGTCGACTTCATTGAAGCAGGCGTTGGTCAGCCCGCCCTCGAACCAGCGCCAATGCGGCGCGTCATCGCCATTGAAGGCGCGCGTCCATGGCGCAAAGCCCGCGGGCATGTCGAGCGAAAGCGCGGCGCAGGTTTTGGCGTCCCAGCCGTTCCATTGCCCAGTGGCTTCGTCTTGAGAAAGCCACGCGCCATTGGGGCCGGCGGAGGCGACGAACCAGTGGGTCAGGCGCGCCGCCACATCGCCGTGAAAAGCCCCTGGATCGGCGACGCATTCTCCGCGCATGCGCTCCCAATCGGCGCGGTTGCGGAGCGGGTTGCGCTCGGCCGGTCTTGGGGCGGCAGATTTCAGGGCGGCCGCGGGAGGCGTCGTATTCATGGGCGATTCTGCTCGGCTGGCGATTTCAGTGACAAAAATTCGGTGATCCGCAGCGCGATCTCTCCTGCCGCGCCGCAGCAAGGCTGAAGATGACGTTCATTCCTGATAAATTGCAACACTGGCCCCCATTTGCCCGCGCAGGATGTTTCCAATCCGTCCTGAAACCGGACAGTAACGGCGTTTACGGGGGTTTGGTTCGCAAGTTTCGCGCGAGGGGCGAACGGGCTCACGCGTGCGGCGGTCGGTCGCGGATGTCAGGCGCGGGGCGTGACGCTCGCAGGCGCAAAAAGGATTTCATCGATACGCCGCTTGCCGCGCCGGTTCGAGAGCTGCACGACGACATCGATCATCGAGCGGGCGTGAGCAATGGTTTCCATCCGGGAAAGGCCAAGCCCGGCTTGCAGGCTCATCAGCGCGATCTGTTCGAGGGCGCCCATGGGCGAGCTGGCGTGGATCGTCGCGAACGATCCCGGGTGGCCCGTATTGATGGCGCGCAGGAAGGTCACAACCTCCGGCCCGCGCAATTCACCGATCAGCAGGCGGTCGGGCCGCATGCGCAAGGAGGCGCGCAGGAGGTCGTCGATAGAGACCCGCGCTTCCCCCTGATCGCCCGCGACGCCGACAAGGCCCACGCAATTCTCCCGAGAAAGTTGAATCTCCGCCGTGTCCTCGATGACGATCACACGATCGTCGGCGGGTACTTCCTTCAGCAGTGCGTTGAGGAGCGTGGTCTTGCCGGACGACGTGCCGCCCGACAGCAGGACGGTTTTCCGGGCGGCGACCGCGCCGCGAAGGAAACCGAGGATCTCGCCCTTGTCGAGCAGATCCGAGAGGAAAGCGTCGACCGGATCAGTGCGGTCGGGGTCCGTGCGCCGCGCCCGGTCGAACAGCCCGCGCCGGGAATATTCATCGAGCGTGATGTCGGTCAGCACGTGCCGGCGGATCGCGATCGCCATGTGCCGGCGGGTCGCGGGCGGTGCGATAATCTGCACCCGCGCGCCGCGGGGCAGCGTCGCGGCGAGCAATGGCGATTCGCGGCTGATGCCCTGATGGTTGAACCGCGCGACTTGCTGCGCGAGGCGCTGGAGCAGGGTCGCATCGAGCGCAGGAACGGCGTGACGGCTCATGCGCGAGGCGCCGACCTGTTCGACCCACACCTCGCCGGGTCCGTTGACCAGAATCTCGGTTACGTTCGGGGCGTCCAGAAACGGCGCCAGCGGTTCGAGGAACGAACGCAGGTAGACGCCGTCGGCTCCGGCGTCCGTCTCGCGCGCTACGGAAAGTGTTGGCGACCTGGCGCTCATGGGATGTCGGGCGTGCCTTCCGTGTCCGGCATGGGCTGCGGACGCGGACCGGGCGGCAACCCGCCGATGGCTGCCGGCGGCGCGAAAGGCGCAGGCGCCCCGGGCGCGTTCGAGACGAACGTCGCGCCGTTCGCAGGCTCGGGCTGGTCGACCGTCGAGAAGTCGAGATCGCGCGCCGTGAATATGCGGATCGGCGCGCCATGAGCCACTTTGATCGTAGGCGGAATGTCGATGCTGCGCTGGAGCGCGATGGCGGCGACGCTGCGCGCGTCTTCGGTCGAGCGGATGACCACTTCCGCGTTGCCGTCGCCGAAGGCGTTGACCGCGCCGCCGATCACGGACAGCAGCACGGCCGATCCGAAGCGCTGCAGGAAGTGATTGTCGACCTTGCCCGACAGCCCCGCGCGGCCGAGCGGGTCGGTTGCGGGCGAGGCGAGCTGGATCGATACGCCATCCGGGCGCAGAAGGCGCGTCCAGATAACGAACGCTCGGGTCTGGCCAAGGCTCAACCCCGACCGGTACTGGCCAATAAGGCGGCTGCCGCGCGGCACAAGCACTTTCCGGCCGTCAAACCCCGTTACGTCTCGGCTGACGACGGCGCGAACATAACCGGGCAGATCGGAATCGATCGCCGTTTCGAGAACGGCAGATATAATCGTACCCTGAGGAATGACTTCGGTTGTGCTTGTCATCCGTCCGGCACGTGCGGTCTGCGCTTCGGCCTGCGCCAACCGGTCAGCGAAGCGTTCTTCCGCCGTACCCTGATCGCCGGAGCCAACTGCGCCTTGCGGGGTCTGCAATGATGGCGATGGCGCGCGCGTCAGGTCGAGCACGAGGGCGGGGGCCCGCAGACGGTATTCATCTACCGGCGGCGGCGGAGTTGGTTCGGGCGCCGGGGGCGGCGGGGGAGGCGGAACAAATCGCACTGGCTCTTCGATCGGCGTCGGCGCGGGCGGCGGCTGAAAGATGGGCGCTGGTTCGGGCGGCGGCGGCTCCTTCTCGCGGACGCTCGATAGCGTCGAGAATGTCAGAACTCCGAGCAGAACCGCGCCGCCAAGACCAAAGAAAAGACCCAGCGCGTCATTTGTGTTCGACCCAACGCGCGGCATGGCGATGGCGTTCGCCGCTGCAAGCGTATCGGCGTCAAGTGTTGTGCGCGGGTCCGCGCGCGCGGCGACCGAAGGCGCTGGTTTCTGCGATGGGGAGGTCGGACGGATCACGACTTGCTCCTCTTCTTCCGACGTTTCTTGTCCCTGGCGGGCGGTGCGTCAGGACCAGGCTCGCGGGCGGTAAAGCTGTCGTTGAACAGATGAGTTATTTCCTTACCCCGGCGCAGTACGAACTCAGCGGCCACATGCTCCACGACCACATATCGACCCTGTACGGAGAAATTGACGACGCTCTCTCCAGCCTCGTCAGAGATCACGAAAATCGCCGGCGTCGGCGCGTCTCCGTCCCAACGGAAAAACGTCGCGCGGCCATTATCAAAAACCTCGTCGGGCACGTTCGCCGCGGACCCTTCGTAAGTATACGCGCGATTCCACAACTCCGGCGGGGCGGCGAGAATCAGGGGCTCTGGGCCAGTCGGTTGATCATCCTTCTCGGCTTCTTGTCGGCGGAAGCGGACCGAGAACGTCACGTCACGGATCGAAACGCCTGCGCCCGAACGGGCGTGCAGCTCAAAATTATAAGAACGCCTGCTAGTGACGACCGTCAAATTTGTCGGCGCAGCGACATCGACAGGCTTGAGAAACAGAAGGCTTGCGCCGGCGTTTGCAGTGATTT
>CAZSBU010000047.1:3828-15001 GCA_964605055.1 uncultured Caulobacterales bacterium
GCCGCCTGCATCGCCGACCGCGACGTTGCTGATTGTCTCGTCGGGCTGAAACTCGATCGTGGTCTGAAAGCCGGTATGCGCGACAATGCGCAGAACCTGATCGGGGTCGTAATCGACATAGCGAATCCGCGGATCGCCCGCGGCGGCCTCAGGCGCGGCAATCGCCACAAAGCAGGCGAGGAGCAATGATGGCAAACTACGGATCACTGCGCGCCTCTTACTGGTCTGAGGACCGGGCGCGCGACCTTCGCGCCGTTGCCGCTGGAGGCTGGCGCAACGTTGCGCGAAGACGCGGGCGAGGCGTTTGCGTTCGGTGCGGCGGCGCCTGCGATCGCGCCAGCAAGGCTGACAATCGTCCGGCTTGCGCCGGCGTCAGTCGTCGCCTGCCTGTCGGCGCCCATCACGATTGTCTCGATGCGGCTCGCAGCATAGGGCGCTGGCGAAGCAGCGATGCGGTCAGCCGTTTCAGCGTAAGCGCTCATGGCGCGTACGCCCAATCGCCCGGCCCCAAGGCCGCCCGCTATCATACCGACAATGCGGTAAAGCTGGAAACTGACGGCGGCCATGACAAGCGCGATGGCGAGCAGCGTCAGCGCAGGCCGCAGATCGGTCGCGCCGAAATTGCGACCTCTGACGAGCTCGTTGACGACCGGCTCGATGAAGGCAAGACCGCCTGCGGCGACAAGGATGCACAACGCCGGCGTAAGCGCGAGCGCAATGGCTGCGCGCAGCCAGCCGATCGCGAGGCCCCGCGTCGCGGAGAAAAGCCCCAGCGCAATGAAAAATGGACCAACGGCCAGGATGGCGGCGATGAGAATTTTCGCGACCACAACTACGCCGACGGACGTCAGCATCAAGAGCAACGCAGTCGAAAGCAGGAGGTTGGCGGCAGCGGCGCTGCGCAAAGCGCCGCGCCCGGCGTTGAAAGCGGCCTCGGGCGTTGGCGGCGCTACGTCCGGGGCAGCCTGCTGTATGGCCCCGGACGAAGATACCGAACTTTGACGCTCGGCGAGATCGGAAAGCGTTCCCACTACGGTGTCGATGCGATTGAAGACCGCGGCTGGCCGGCCCTGTGCGGCGGCGACCGAAGCGATGATTTCCTCAGGGCCGTCGGTGAGGACGTCATAAACGAGCGTCTGATAGGCCGCCCAGTTCGTCGTCAGGGTCAGGACAACGCCGATCATCACGGCGCGCGGCGCGATGTCGCCTATGCTCAGTCCGCCGCGTCCGAAAATCATCCGGTAGCCAATAACGGCGACGTATATCGTCAAAGCCGCCGTCAGAAACTGGTTGAACGGGCTCGACGGTCCAAGCAGCGCCGCATAAGCGTCGTGGACGCTGGCCGCAACCTGACAGTCGACCACTTCGACGATGCTGGTAGCCGCCGCGTCGAGCGCGCTGACGCCGGGGCACTGGCTCATGACTTCGCCCCCCGCTGCGTCTGCAAGAACACCGGGAGCCAATTGCGCGGGTCGTCGCCAACTTTTGCACGAATGCGATCGAGGAGGCGTACTGAGGATTCTCGTCCTGACAGAACAGCGATCGCGTCGGGCATATCGCCCATGTCGAGGCGGGCGACGACGCTCGCGCCGCCCTGCTTGATGAGCACGCACCGTAGATGTTCGGGTAGCGATCGAACGAGTTCGAGCTCATGGGCGGTCAGCCCAAAGCCATCGCAATATTCCGCCGCCTGCGCTTTGGCGTTGCTCATGAACATTTGCGTCGCCGCCTGTTCGATGATCGTGCTGGCGATGCGGCTCTCGAGGGCGTCGCTGGCGCTCTGGGTCGCGAATCCGACGACCCCGTTGCGCTTGCGGACGGTTTTCATCCAGTCTTTCAGGCGGGCGATGAAGGCTTCATCGTCCAGCGCTTTCCACCCCTCGTCTATAACGATAAGCGCAGGGCGGCCGTCGAGTCGTTCTTCGACGCGATGGAAAAGATACATCATGGCGGGCGTGCGCAACGCCGGCGCATCGAGGAGCGCCGTCATGTCGAAACCTGCCGTGCGGGTCTTGGCGCGCACTTCATCCCGCTCATTGTCGAACAGCCAGGCGCGTTCCCCGCTGCCAATCCACGGCGCAAGCCTCGCCGCGAGGTCAGCGCGCGTCGGGCGCGAGCCGCCCGACAATAATTCTACGAGAAATCGGAGGCGGCGATGCTCGGGGCGCTGATCGAAATTGCTGTCGATGGCGTCCGAGACGATGGCAAGTTCGTCGGGCGACAGGGCGCCGCCCTCTGGCTCAACGAGGCGGGCGAGAAAGCGCTTAAGGAACGCGCGGTTTGCGGCGTTGTCCTGCAACAACAGCGGATTAAATCCCGACGGCTCGCCGGGACGCAGGACGTTATAGACGCCGCCGATCGCTCTGATGAAGATTTCAGCGCCACGGTCCTTGTCGAAGAAAAACGTTGTCGGCTGATATTTCTGCGCCTGCGCGATCAGAAAATTCAGGACGACCGTTTTGCCCGAGCCGGAAGGGCCGATGAGCGTAAAATTACCGAGGTCGCCCTTGTGGAAGTTGAAGAAGTAAGGCGTCGCCGATGTCGTTTCCAGAACGGTAACTGGTTCGCCCCAAGGGCCGCCTGTCGGCTCGCCGACAGGAAAGCCGTGCAGCGAGGCAAGGCCGGCAAAGTTGCCCGTCGAAATCAGGGCGCGCCGTGCAATGTACTCGCCATTGCCGGGGAACTGCGCCCAGAAAGCAGGCTCCAGATTGAGATCTTCGCGAACGGCGATGGCGCCAACATCGGCCAGCGCCGACTGTACCTCCGCCGCCGCCCGGTCAAGCGCATCGAGCGAGCCGGCGCGAACGAGAACGGTCAGATGGTGTTCACCGTAAGCGGCTGCGCCAGCGGCGAGGTCGTCTTTGGCGGCGAGCAGCCCCTGACGCAATGTCGTCGTTTCATCGGAAGCGGCTCGGAGACGACGCAATGCAAGCGAGATGCGCTCGTCTGCAATCTGCCGGTCGATGAATGCGAAACTTTCCGAAAGTGCGATTTCATGGGGGAGGCGAAGCAAGTTGTCGAGAATGCCAGGCGTCGTCGTCGCCGGATATTCCTTCACGGAGATGATCGCGCCGAATTTTACGTCGCCGGCGCCCGCGCCGCGGAACTCGATCGTGTCGAGGCCAAAGCTGACGCGCTTATAGGGGATGTACTGACCGCAATCTCCCGCGGGATGGAGAACCGGCTGCGACTCGCCATTGTAGAGCGCGGAGAGAATTTCGAGCGGCTCGGAATAGGTTCCCGCAGCCCCCTGCTGCAACGACAAAAGGCGCGGGCGATACCGGCCGAGCGAGGCGATCAGATTGGTGCGCGCAGCGTCAAGCTCGCGTCGCGCCTTCGCGCGCGCAGCCGCCCGGTCTTCGTTCGAGCGGATGCGGCGCAGTCCATCTCCAATCCGCTCGATCATGCCGACCTTGCCAACGGGCGGGCGACGAAGAAGCGTCAATACGATATCGTTGATGTAAAGACGTTTCTGGGCGAGGCGCGCGCGCCATTGCGCGTCGATGTCGGCGGCCGCGCCGGGGTCAAAACGTCCGGCGAGGTCGGCGGCAACCCGTCGACGATTGACGTGACAGTAAAGAACGATGTGGGCACCGCCCACGCCGCGCAGAACGACGTCGCGCACGGCGTGCAAATGGTTCAGCGTATCGCTGTCGGCGGTCTCGAAAGCGAAGCCCTCAACTTGCACCATCTGCATCAACGCGCCGTCGCGCAGCTCTATCGTGCTGGCGTCAAGGTGGCGCGCGTAGGGCAGGCGGTCGCCGGCGCGGGGCTCGCGCCTTGCCAGTTTTGCGAGGGGTGAGGCCGCGGTCATGACTTTGTTAGGCGGCGTAACTGTTGCAGCGCCAGAACGAGAAATTCCGCGTGCGTCCGCATTTGCTCACCCGGGTTATCCAGAGATCGAAGATGCGCGGCTCGCGCAACGACGACAGATAACCGACGCCATGGATCGCGAGCGCCGCGGGGATAGCCCAGAAAGAGCGCGTAATCAGGAAAATCTCTGTCGTGATCATCGCGTTGATGATGAAGTAGGAATAGGTGACGCCCGCAAACATCTGGGGTTGCGTCAAGGCGCGAAACACCGGTGTTCGGGCGAGTTGGGTCATTGTCAGCCTGCCGACGCGACGGCGCGAATGCCGGCAACGATGGAGGCTGCGCCGAAGAGAACAAACGTCCCGAGGATGACCGTCGCCCCGAAGCGCCAATTCATGCGCCCGGTGAGCATCATGAAGCCGACCGCGGCGACGGCGATGACCGCTGCGGTCGTGGCGAGATTGCCGAGAAGCGTTCCCTGCACCCAGTCCATGGCCGCAAGAATCGGCCCGGAGCCTTGCGGATCAGCGCGAACGGTCTGGGCGCTCGCCGCCGACGGCAGGAGAAGCAACATTGCGGAAGAGAAGAAGCGCCGGAAGCGGAATGACTGCGCTTTCATTGGAAGGCGTCCTTTACTGAATATCTCAAACAGAATCGGCTGGCGACATGGCGGCGAGGCGATCGAGCACGCGGCGCACATAATCCTGCGTCGCGCGAAATGGCGGTACGCCGCCATGACGCCGGACGGCGGTCGGGCCGGCGTTGTAGGCGGCGAGCGCGTACTCGATGTTGTTGTCAAATGCGTCGAGCATGGCGCGCAGATACGCCGCGCCGGCCTCGATGTTCTGACGCGGATCTGTCAGGTTTTCGACGCCGAGGTCCGCTGCGGTCGCCGGCATGATTTGCATGAAGCCGACGGCGCCAGCGGGCGATACGGCGGTCGGCTGGTATCGCGATTCAACATACGCGATGGCGTCGACAAGCGCCGGGTCCAGTCCGTGGCGAACAGCAGCCGCTTCAATGAGCGAAGCGTAGGCGATCGATGGTACAGCGCGTTTGTTTGTTCGCGCTCGGAGAGCCGTCGAGTGTTTTCCAGGCGACTGCCCAGCGGCGTGCGCGACTCCGCCGCCCGGCATTGCGCCCGAGATGACAACTACCGAGCCGTCTGGCTTTATTTCGAATACGTCGGCCGCCGCCGGGGTGATTGCCACCGCCAATGCAAAAACCGCCGAAAAAAAATTGCCGCTCATATCGCGCCCCGCAAGCCGCGCTCTGGCGAACGCTACAATCAGCAACCTAGGCTTGAAGATTTAAGCGAGCGTTATCCAAGTAACGCGGAACATCCCGATATGGCGCGGCGCCAAGTGACATTTACGTCACCTCAGGACGATAAGGCGCAATACGCTTCTGTTACTTTTATTTGTCTGAAAATTTTAGTTGTTTCTGACCGTCACGCTCGTCGGAGCGGACGCTTCGGCAAGCGCGCGATGAATCAGGTGGACGACAGCGGATCCTTCGCCGACGCTGGCCGCTACCCGTTTGACCGATCCGGATCTGACGTCGCCGATGGCGTAGACTCGCGGCCAACTGGTCTCATACTGCGCCGGCATGCGCTCAAGGCCCCACCCGGCCCGCACCAGTTCCATGGGGGCGATCTCAGGTCCGGTTTTCAGGAACCCGCCTGCGTCGCACGCGAGCGCGCTATCGAGCCAGGCCGTACAGGGGCGGGCGCCGATAAACAGGAAAAGAAAATCAGTATCAAGACGTTGAGCCGGCTCGCCGCGCCGGCTCACATCAATCGATCGCAGACGTTTGCCGTCGCCATTCAAGGCCGCGACCTGCGTCTCGGGTTTCAGATGAATGTTAGGCGTCTCTTCCAATCGACGCACGAGATACTCGGACATGGTTTCGCGAATATCGGGGCGGCGGTAGAGGATATTTACCTCGCGCGCGACGCTGGAAAGATACACGGCTCCCTGTCCGGCAGAGTTGCCGGCCCCGACAACGGCAACGCGCGCATCGCGGCAGAGTTGCGCTTCCATAGCCGTTGCGCCGTAGTAGACGCCGCTCCCTTCATATCGTTCGAGGTCAGGGATCGCGAGCCGCTGATAGTCCGCGCCCGTTGCGATGACGACAGCGCGGGCGCGCAGACGCCGGCCGTCAGCGAGTGTGAGGCTGTAGTCGCCTTCGGTTTTCGTCAGTTCCTTCACGGTCGCGGGCGTCGCGATCCGCGCGCCGAATTTTTGGGCCTGAATGCGCGCCCTGTCGGCAAGGTCTGCCCCCGAAACGCCGGATGGAAAACCGAGATAATTTTCAATCTTCGAACTGGCGCTCGCCTGTCCGCCGGGGGCGGCTGCATCAAGTGCGACAACGCTAAGCCCTTCGGATGCGGCGTATACCGCGGCCGCCAGACCGCCGGGGCCAGCGCCGACAACGACGACGTCCGCGCAGGCGTTATCGGGCAGCAGATCAAGCCCAAGCGCGTGCGCCACGTCGAGCGGCGTTGGTTTGATCAGAAAGCTGCGCGTACCCGTAACCAGCACGGGCGGATCGTCAGCGGCAAGGCCCAGCCGGCTCAAAATTATTTCCGCTTGCGGATCGGTGGCCGCGTCAACCCACAGGTGGGGCACGCCATGGCGGGTCAACAGCGCTCGAATGGCGAAGGCCTGTTGGTTCAACGCCTCACCGATCAGGACGACGCTGGCGCGGCCGTTGGCTCGGGCCCACGCGCGCCGGGCAATGAAGGTCGTCACGAAGACGTCCGAAAGATGGGAGTTCTCGACGAGCAATCGTTTCATCTTGTCAGGCGGAACATGCAGAACTTCGCCATCCGCTTCCATTCGCGCCAGAACGAGAGAAGGCTGACCGGTTATCATCGAGACGTCGCCCGAGAATTGCGTCGGCTCAAGCCATCCGACCCGGCGAAGGTCGCCATGCTCTTCGGCATAGATGTTCAGTTGGCCGGACAGCACTACGAGGCAGTCAACGCCTCGGTCGCCAACCCCAACGAGCCGCGCGCCGGCCTCGTGCCTGCGCACCTCGCCATAGGCTTTCAGTTCGCTCAACTCGCGCTCGGAAAGCCGGTAATTCATGTTGGCCTTGGCTTCTTCAGTCATCAAATTCTCGCGTCGGATGAGGGAACTATTGCGGCGTGGCGGCATCCAGTTCATCCAGTGCCTGCGATAGGACTTAATCAGGTCTTTCGGGAAGTGAACCCGCAAAATCCACCTTTGCGAGCAATGCAGTGGAATTTCGCGCTCATCCGAAGGAACGGCCTATCCGGGCGGCCGAATTCGTCCGGCGCGCCACAGGCGACATTTATTTCTTACTTCGATTTAACCCCGCTGGCATTTTCCCGCTTTCCGCCGTTAATGGCGGCCCAGATTGGCGAAAACGCTCGGTTTTTTGGGCAAGAATCTCGCGATCTAAAAATTCTGGGGTTCGGGCGGAGAAGCAGCGACATCTTGCCTTCGGGACGGGGACGTCCATGTTTGTGCGTTGCAACATCAAGAGGGGTGCGTCGTCAAGTGCGGGCCGTTTCTTTCGCTATAGCGATGCAACTGATTCTTGCAGCCGTTTTCGTTCCAGCTGCGGCGCAGACTTTGCCGTCCGAGCCGGCGCCACAATTTGATTTTGCAGCGGTCAAGGCCCGCGCTGCCGCCCTTTCGAACGAACGTTTTGAGCGATCGCCGCCTTCCCCAGCCCCTTTTTCCACATACTCCTACGACGACTATCGACGCGTTAGTTTCCGTCCTGAGTCAAATGACTGGGCGAATATCAGGACGCCGTTCGCCGCCTCGCCTTTCCAGCTGAACTACCTGCCACGCGGCTTCATCTATAATGATGAGGTGCGGGTCAATCTCGTTCGCAACGGCGTCGTGCGACCGCGCCCTTATCGCGCGGACGAATTCCTGTTCGACAATGTCGACGCGCCAGACGAGGCAAGTGCTTCCCTCGGCTTTTCTGGCTTCCGGGTGCTTACGCCGCTGAACAAGGCCGGCGTATTCGACGAGCTAATCGTCTTCCAGGGAGCCAGTTATTTTCGCGCCTTGTACTCAGGCGCCGCCCACGGCGTTTCCGCCAGGGGCCTTGCGATCGATACCGCTGAAAAGACGGGTGAGGAATTTCCCGTTTTCCGCGAGTTCTGGATCATCGAACCAACGGTCGGCGCGCGTGCGGTTATGTTCTATGCCTTGATGGATAGCCGGCGCGTTACGGGCGCGTTCCAATTCAAGGTTACGCCGGGCGCATCCACCATTGTCGATGTCGAGGCCGTATTCTATCCGCGTGAAGATCTCTCCCACGTTGGTCTCGCGCCAATGTCATCGATGTTTTTTTTCGGGCCGCAGGATCGGCGCGGGATCGATGATTTCAGGCCTTCGGTGCACGATTCTGACGGCTTGCTTATCCTGACGCAGGCGGGCGAATCAATCTGGCGGCCGCTCGTCAATCCCGCAGCGCTCGAAATCAGCAGCTTCACGCGAGATGCGCCGCTCGGTTTCGGATTGATTCAACGCGCGCGCGATTTTTCCCATTATTCCGATCTTGAGGCGCGGTACGAGCGGCGACCAAGCATATGGATCGAGCCGAAGGGTGATTGGGGCAAAGGCGAGGTCTCCTTGCTCGAGATTCCTACCAACAGTGAAGTCCACGACAACATAGCCGCCTATTGGCGCCCCAGCGACGTCTGGAAGGCGGGTGAGGAGAAGCGATACCGCTACGCGATTCATTGGGCGGCCGATGCGCCCCAATTGCCAACGGTTGCAAGGGTTGCGTCTACGCGCATTGGCCGGCGCGGCAACGCAGCCCACGTTGTGATCGATTTTGATGGCGCATATCTGGATCAACTGGAAGGCTTGACCGCGCTGGTTGATGCGTCCGCCGGTCAAATACGAAACATCAGTTTGCAGCGTAACGACGTTGAAGGCGGTTTGCGCCTCTCATTCGATTTCGATCCGCAACTCGCCACATTGTCAGAGTTGCGCGTGGTCCTGACGAAGATCGGCGCGCCTGTCAGTGAGACGTGGTTGCATCGCTGGACGCGCTCATGAACCCTGCTTGGTCAATCAGTTCTTGGCAACCGGCCCGTCCGCCGGAAGAGCGGCTTTCCATGCCCGTTCAGCCGCTGGCCGGCCGCCGGCCGAAACTGCGGCTCGCTCGTCCTTCCGCCTATTGGCGCAAAACGCTTGTTGGCGTTGGCGCCGTAGCGCTCGCGATCTTTGCGGCGCGCGAAATGTACGAAGTCGTGGCGCCGGCTGGCGTGACCAGTCTTGAGTGGGTAATCCTCGGAGTATTCTGGATTAACTTCACCTGGATTTCCTTCGCGTTCGTCACGGCGACCGCGGGATTTCTTGGTATCATTTCGCGCAGGGACGCCCGTTCCGGCCCCGTGCGTCCCATCGCGTCGCGAAACGTGATCGTATTCCCGGTATATAATGAAAGCATTGGCCGTGTTTTCCCGACGATTGAGGCGACGCTGTCTTCTCTGGCTATAGCTGCGCCTGGTCGGTTTGAAGCATTTATCCTGAGCGATACAACGGACCCCGCCATTGCCCTTGAAGAAGAGGCCGCATTTCTGGCGATACGCGACCGCCTTCCGGACGGCGCCGCGCTCTTTTACCGGCGGCGAACGATTAACAAAGCCCGCAAGTCAGGGAACATCCACGATTTCTGCGAACGTTGGGGCGGGCGATACGATCACATGATCGTCTTTGACGCTGATAGCGTCATGGAGACTGAAACTATTCTTTTGCTTGCCGGTCGGATGGAAGCCGATCCGGAAGCGGGGTTGATACAGACGTTACCACGACTGGTCGGAGGGCAAACGATCTTCGCCCGAGCGCAGCAATTTGCAAACGGGCTCTACGGACCATTGCTCGGCGAGGGCGTTGCGTGGTGGGCGCAGCGCGAAGGCAACTATTGGGGGCATAACGCGATCGTTCGTGTGCGGGCTTTTGCGGAGGCCGCTGGCTTGCCAACCTTACCGGGTAAGGCCCCATTGGGCGGGCCGATTTTGAGTCACGATTTTGTTGAAGCGGCTCTTTTGCGTCGCGCAGGATGGAGCGTCCGCATCGATACGGATATCGAAGGATCGTATGAAGACTCCCCGCCGTCAATTATCGATCTGATGACGCGTGACCGTCGATGGTGTCAGGGCAACCTTCAGCATGCGGGATTTCTGCTTCGCGGTCGCGGCTTTCTTTGGACAAGCCGCTTGCACTTGATTATTGGCGTCATGGGATATCTCGCATCGCCAATGTGGATGGTGCTGATCCTCGTGGGCATGGCGCTATCGCTGCAAGCAAGGTTCCTGCGGCCGGAATATTTCACGTCTGAATTTCAGTTGTTTCCGGATTGGCCGGTAATCGACGATGCGCGTGCGCTTGCGCTGTTCGGCGTGACGATGGCTATATTGCTCATCCCCAAGATTTACGGATTGATCTGGGGGCTGACAAAAAAAAGCTGGCGTCGCACTGTTGGCCCGTTTCGAATGATCACGGGCTTGCTTGCGGAAACCATTATCTCGGCGCTGGTCGCGCCAATTCTGATGGTGGCTCAGACGGGGTTTGTGCTGTCGATCCTGTCGGGCGGCGATGCGGGCTGGAAGCCGCAAAAGCGCGAGGGGGATCAGTACTCCTTTGGCGACGTCATGCGTCAGCATGTGGTTCACATGGGCAGTGGCGCCGTCTTGCTTGGGGCAGCGCTTGCCATCTCGCCGGTATTTGCGGCATGGCTCTCGCCCGCAGCCGTCAGTTTGTTACTAGCGGGGCCGATTTCGTATTGGACGGGTTCGGCCGCCGCTGGACGCAGGTTTCGCAAGTCCGGACTGTTATGTATTCCGGAGGAGATCAATGTCCCCGACGCTGTTTCTCGCGTGACAAGTTTGCGTTCCGGCTTTTCTTTATCCGCTCCTGCGGCGAGCGTCGGCGCGTTCCTGAGCGACACCGCAAGCCGCGCCCGGCATGCGGAAATCGTTGATTCCGTATGGGCTCTG
Source organism: uncultured Caulobacterales bacterium (assembly GCA_964605055.1). GTDB lineage: Bacteria > Pseudomonadota > Alphaproteobacteria > Caulobacterales > Parvularculaceae > Amphiplicatus. The sequence goes on from CAZSBU010000047.1 coordinate 14,636, forward strand.
CCCGAGGGCGAAATTTATGGCCCTGCCGCCATGGCAGCGGCGCGACTTGAATCGGCGTCGACGTTCAATGATGCTTGGGCGCGCATGCAGCGCGACGAGAAAATGGCGTTTCTCAATCGTCCTGATTTGATCGAACGCGGTATCGCCAAAACTGCGAAAACGCTGGGATCGCCCGTTACGGAGGTCTGTCTAGATCAGACGCACAGCGAGTTTTCGTCGATCGCTGCGAAAGGGCAAACAAACAAGACCGCTGCGGAATGAACCAAGGTCTTAACGCAGATCTCGCCTACTTCTTTTCGAGCAGCAGCGCGCCCTGTTTTTCGACCCGTCCGGCAATGATCTCCGCAATGGCCGCCAGGGCGCCGG
>CAZSBU010000048.1:0-14886 GCA_964605055.1 uncultured Caulobacterales bacterium
GAGGCCGGCCGCGCCGATCCCCGCGCCAACTGTCGCCATGAACCCCGATAAGCGTCCCATTCGCGCCGCCGCCGCTCGCTTCAACGCCCCGGACAGCGCCTGACACGTCTCGCCTTGCCCGTCCGCGCTGACGATGGGCGCCTCGTCGAAAAAGTGCAGCGCGGCAATCGTCTCGAGGCGCGCATCGCTTGCCGCCGCTACCGCCGTCGTCACGCCGTTGGCGGTCGAGGCCGCCATCGCGCTGCGCAGATCGATGAGCTTCGCCTGAAAACCGGTTGTTGCGCTGCGCACGAGGTCGACGAGCTCATCGTCGACCGCGCGAATGCGCGTCCGCCCGGCCTTTGCAAGCGCGGTGTGAGCGAGAGAAAGCGCCAGCGTCGCCGCCAGCGCCGCAGCGAAACAAAAAAGACCGTAGGCGGACGGCGTGTGGAAGCCCCGCGCGCCGAACTGCAACGCCGTCGCCGCGCCGAAAAAGACGACGCCGGCAATTAACCCGTAGCGCAGGAAGGCAAGCACCGTTTGGACCGACGACAGCATGGCCTGATCGAGCAGTAATTCAGCCAGTCGGCTAGACAGCGCGCGCGCCTGATCGATTGCTGGGGTGCGTGGGCGCGCTGCGTCGGCGCGCAGGTTGGCGTCGATCTCGGCATAATGACTGCTGCGCTCGCCGTCGCCCGACGAGAGCCGGCTCGTCAGCGCGCCACTAAGCGCCGCCAAATCCTTGGAAGCAGATCGCTGCTGGTCCATCACGCCAATCCCCACCCCGCCGCCTGAACAGATCCCGGTCGGGAAAATTACAGTATTAACCTTCGGCGGCAAAGCTACTTCCCGATAACGCCCCGCATTGAAGCCGCAAAAACGGCGAGGAAAACGTTGCTGCATCCCTCACTTGGCGCGGCGCAGGGGCATCGCTAGCGTAGGGGTAGAACCCGCTTAAGCTCTTCGGAAACACACAACATGAGCGTTGATTTCACGCAGCTGCTCGCCGAGATGCGCCCCATTGATGGCGGGCAAACGGTCAATATCCCGCCGGGCTGGATGCAGGGCCGCACGACCTATGGCGGCCTGTCGGCCGCGCTATGCCTTGAGGGGGTGTTGCGCGCTCATCCGGGACTTCCGCCATTGAGGTCGGCGCAGATATCGTTTGTCGGGCCGGCTGGCGGCGCAGTGCGGATTATCCCCGCTCTTTTGCGGCAGGGAAAGTCCGTCGCTTTCGCGGGCGCGGACCTGCATTCGGAACAGGGCCTCGCCACGCGGGCCGTTTTCGCTTTCGGCGCCGGGCGCGCTTCCGCCTTCACCCGGACATTCACGGCGCAACCAAATGTTCCGCTGCCGGAGGAATGCGAGATCTATATCGCGGGCCCACTTGCGCCTCCCTTCGCCCAACATTACGAATCGCGGCTGGTGCGGGGCGGCAGGCCTGTCACCAGTTCGACTGAGCATGACCATTTTATCTGGGTGCGCCACCGCGACTCTATTGCGTCATCGATTGTTGGGCTGCTTGCGCTGGCCGATATGCCGCCGCCGGCCATGATGCCGATGTTCACCGAATTCGCGCCCATTTCGTCGATGACGTGGCAGGTGAATTTTCTCGTCGCCGCGCCGCAAACGCGTGACGGATGGTGGCTCTTGCAATCGCGGGCCGAAAACGCGGCGGAGGGATATTCGAGCCAGGACATGCTCGTATGGAACCGCGACGGCGAGATGGTGATCGCAGGGCGTCAATCCGTTGCGATCTTTGCATGACGGGCAATTTCCTTGCCATGACGACCTACCTCGTGCGCGAGTGACGAGGCGATCGAGTGGTTCACCGGCGCGCTTGGTTTCACGCTGATTGAGGATACGCCGCTGGGCGAGGGCAAGCGCTGGGTCGTCGTCGCAGCGCCCGGAGGCGGCAGGCTTCTGTTGGCGCGCGCGTCTGATGGCGTTCAGACGAACGCCGTCGGCAAAGCCGCAGGCGGCCGCGTCGCCTATTTTCTTGAGACAGATGATTTCGGCGCGTCGCATGCCGCCATGGTTGGCGCGGGCGTGCGCTTTCTGGAAGAACCAAGACGCGAGGCGTATGGCGCCGTCTGCGTGTTCGTCGATCTGTACGGCAACAAATGGGATTTGATCGAATCAACGACCGCACGGGGCGCTGACGAATGACTGTGTTGCCAGGGCGAGAAATGAAGCGTCAGCTTGCGACTTCTTTCAGGGTCACGTCGAAACGATAGAGAACGCTCGTGTCGCGGTCATCTGTCGCCGTTTCGAGTTTCGCGATCACTGCCGATCGCGCATCCTCGGGGATGGCGCGCAGTAATCGGTCCGGCGCATTGAGTGGATGGCCGGGCAAGAACATCTGCGTAATGATCTCGTGGTAGCCGCGCCGACTTACCTTGAAATGGATGTGCGGCGGCCGCGTCCACGTTTTCGTGGCGGGGTAAGCGCCTGGGACGATGGTCTTGAAGCGGTATCGCCCGTCGGCATCCGTCGCAATGATGGCCCAACCCTGAAAATTCGGGTCGAGCGGGGCAGGGTTCGGATCTTTCTCGTGTGCGTACCGTCCGGCTGCATTGGCCTGCCAGACATCGACAACAGCCCCTTCAAGCGGCGCGCCATCCGATCCCAATACCCGCCCCTCGACCCAGACGATATCGCCTGCGGCGCGCCCGTCGCGCCCTTCGATGCGTGTCAGATCGGAATCTTTGTCCGCCTGCGGCGTAATCGGATAGAATGGCCCTTCAGTCAGGCGCGGCGTAAAGACGGGGCTAGCCGCCGCAGATGCGGCGCCCGCAGCCGTCACAACGGCGCCGGCGCGCATAAGTTGGCGGCGCGAAATTCTGCGTTCCGACATATTTCGCTCCCTCTGCACTTTTGCGGAGGGTAAGCTAAACCCCTCAACGGCCAAGCGCAATTTCCGCAGGTGCTCGGGCCGATGGCGCGAGCCCGAGGGCGTTTTCCGACCCGTTGGACGCCGGTTGATCGAAGAAAACGCCCTCAGCGTCATGTCTTCAGCAAACTTCGTGCGCCAGCGCGTGCGAAACCTGTATTGTGTTAGTCGCGGTTAGTCGCTTCAGAATCTGACGCTGGCGCCGAGAATGGGTCCGGCAATCGTTACGTCTACGAGCGTGCCGCGGGAATCGTAGTCGATCCACATCGACCGGTAGCCGCCCGAGAAGGTGAAGCGCTTGCCGAGGTGGTAGTTCGCAAGGGCCGACAGGACGACAGTCGAGTCTGTTCCAGCGCCGAACCCGCCTACGTCAAAATGGAGCGCGCCCGACCAGCTCGGCGCTAATCTGGCGCTGGCCCGGGCGCCGATGACGGGGTCGACGAAGCTGCGGCGCGGCGAAACGCTGAGTGCGCCGCCGCCAACTGTCAGGTCAGCCTCGAGCCAGAAGGCGCGCAGGCCGGCGAAAACGTCAATGCTGTAGGTCCTGCCGACCAGCGCCTTGTACCCGCCCGCAAGAGTCAGCGTCGTTTGCGTCGTGCCGCCCTCGGCTGGCAGTCCCGGCGGAACGACCCCCGATCGCGATGTGGCGACGCGGCTGAAATCGCCGAGCGCCACGATGCGCCCGCGCTGGGCGCCGGCGGAGAGAAAGAACGCGGCGTCGATATCCTCGAGCGTGTCGCTGAACGATCGGGAGAACGAAACGGTTGGCGCGCTTGCAATCGGACGGATGCTCCCCGTCATGCCTGACGCCCACACATAGGGCATGATCTGGAATTGCCAGCGCGGCGATGCCGCCTCAACCGCCGCAGCGGCTTGCGCTTGCGGCTCTTGCGTCGCCCGTGCATGCGTCGATGTCAAGGCGAACATCAACGCACACAGAGCGACAACGACAATAGCGTTTGCACGCCTCATAATGCTCCTCCCCCTGAAGATTACGACAGTTGGTTCTTGTAGATCCGGCCGCCCTTCATGATCACGCGCATGTTGGACTCATAATCTCCGAGCCAATCGAGTCCGGCCGACGGATCGCCATCGACGACAAGCAAGTCCGCGAATGCGCCGGGCTTGATGACGCCAAGCGCCCCATCATAAGGCGCGCGCGGACCTGACAGCGCCAGCAATTCTCCGGCGGCGCCCGTGGCCAGTTGAAGCGCTTTCATCGGCGGCATGAAGCGCGCGAATTTGGCGAGCTGGCGTCCGCCTTTGTCAAAATTGCCCGGGCTGAACAGCGTATCGGTGCCGAACGCCATCTTTACCGGATACCGCGAGGCAAGATCGAATGCGCGTTCGGTGCCTTGGGCGACTTCAAGCTGCTTGGCGCGCTGGGCTGGATTAGATTTCGGATTGGCGTCTTCATCGTCGAGGAAGGGCTGGATCGACTACCACGCGCCGGCGTCGGCCATGCGCTTGACGGTCCGTTGATCCGCAAGCTGACCGTGTTCGATAGACTTCACGCCGGCCTGAATGCAGCGCTCGATGCCTGCCGGCGTATAAACATGGGCGCACACATAGGTGCCCCAATCCGCCGCCGCCTGCACCGCAGCCTGCATTTCTTCAAGCGTGTATTGCACCGTATCGAGCGGATCATAAAGCGAGGATACGCCTCCGCCCGCCATGATCTTGATCTGGCTCGCCCCTTTCATGAGCTGCTCGCGGGTACGGCGCAGAACTTCCGGCACGCCGTCAGCAATCACATTGACGCCCTCCGTCTCGACCCGGTGAGCAGGCGTCGACGGCATGCGCGGCAGTTCATGCAGCATGCGGAAGTCGCCATGGCCAGAGGTCTGGGAGAGAGCGGCGCCGGACGGAAAAATGCGAGGCCCCGGAAGAATGCCGCGATCGATCGCCATCTTTACAGCGAAGGCAGGGCCGCCGACGTCGCGTATCGTTGTAAACCCCTGCATCAACATGGCCCCGGCTACCTGCCCCGAAACGAGGTGTACAAACGCCGTGTCGCCGGCGATTGCTGCAAGTTCGCTGACCCCGGCGAGGGTGATGTGATAATGCATGTCGATGAGACCGGGCATGACCGTTCGCCCGCCGCAGTCGATCCGCTCCGCCTCCGCCGGGCCCTGACCGACACTCGGCAATGCGGCAATGCGCTCGCCCTCGATGAGAATATCGACGCCCTCGCGCATGGTGAGCCGCGTTCCATCAAAGAGCCGGAGATTGGTCAGTAGAATTGGCCGGCCAGGCGTCTGCGCCCAGCTTTTGCGCGGCGCGAGGCCAAAGCCGGCAAACATTCCGAGTACGGCGCCTGCGCCGCCAAGAAATTCTCGTCGCCTTATATCCGCTTCGATGCGGCGATAGGCGGCGAGGGTTTGCGCCGCGCCACAAAGGCATGGGTCGCTGGCAGTATTGGTTGAGGCGAAGGCGTCACAAACCTGACACATAGTGTCCTCGTATCTTTCCGTTGATGGTCAGACGACAAATCGAAAACATATGCGCGCAATCAATCCGAAGATTGCCTGCGTCACGGCAACAGTCAACGAATTTACATGGACAAGTATAATTGTCTGAATTTCAGTAGCGAACGCGGGAACGCCAAGTTGCAAGAGTTCGCGACTTATCCCTCGATCGCTTCACGCTTCAATTCGAGCGCCAGCCATTCTTCTTCGGCAGCGGCAAGATCGCGCGCATGTTTTTCAATTTCGGCGGTCGCTGCGGCAAATGCTTTGGGGTCACGGCTGAACAGCCCTGGATCGGCAAGGCGCGCGCGCGCTGCGCCGATGCTTGCCTCAAGGCTGGCGATGCGCGCCGGCAACTGCTCGAGCGCAAATTTCTCCTTGTACGACAGTTTCAGCCTCTGGCCGGTCGACGATGTGTTAGCGGCCGTAATTGAACCGGCCGCGCTATGCCCTTCTGGCGCGGTGTCCCGCGATTTTGCGGTCGGGGCAGCGCCGCGCTGGCGCACCATGTCGTCATAGCCGCCAACATATTCCAGCCAGCGCCCGCCGCCTTCCGGCGCGGGGGCGACGATCGATGTCGTTAACTGATCGAGAAACGCCCGGTCGTGGCTGACGAGAAGCAACGTGCCTGAATATAGCGACAACCGTTCCTGCAAGAGGTCGAGGGTTTCGAGATCGAGATCGTTTGTAGGTTCGTCGAGCACAAGAAGGTTTGACGGCTTCGCCAAGGCGACGGCAAGGGCCAGCCGTCCGCGTTCGCCGCCCGATAGCGCGCCGACCGGCGAGCGCCATTGTTCGGGCGCGAAGAGAAAATCCTCAAGATAGCTCGCAACGTGCCGGCGTTCATCGCCGAGCGTCACCCAGTCGCCGCGACCATCCGTAATGGCGTCGACAAGACGCATGCCGGGTTCGAGCGTCGCGCGCTGCTGGTCCAGCTTCACGGTGTCGAGCGCAGCGCCGAGGCGTACGGCGCCCGAATCCGGCGCCAGTTCGCCTGTCAGCAGGCGGAGCAACGTCGTCTTGCCGGCGCCATTGGGGCCGACGAGTCCGATCCGGTCGCCTCGGCCGATCTCGATTGAAAAATCCTCGATAACAGCCTCGTCGCCAAACCGTTTGGAGATTTTTTCGGCGACAATGACGCGCTTGCCGGATGAGCCGGACTCGACGGCGGCGAATTGCACCGCGCCCGGCGCCCGCCGGGTCTCCCGCCGCGACTGCCTGAGGGCGCTCAGCTCTTCCATCCGGCGGACGTTGCGTTTGCGTCGCGCCGTAACGCCGTAACGCACCCAATGTTCCTCGCGCAGGATCTTGCGGTCTAATTTTTGCTGCGCTTGTTCTTCTTCTTCTAAAGTCTTGTCACGCCATGCCTCGAAATGCGCAAAGCCGGCGTCGAGCTGGCGCGCCCCGCCGCGATCAATCCATACCGTCCGTGTCGTGACGGCTTCGAGAAAGCGCCGGTCGTGGCTGATGATGACGCTCGCGACGTTGGACGAGGCGAGGTGTTTTTCCAGCCATTCGATGGCGGGCAGATCGAGATGGTTGGTCGGCTCGTCGAGCAATAGAATATTTGGCCGTCCGGACAATGTGCGGGCGATGGCCGCGCGCCGCGCCTGCCCCCCTGACAGGGCCGCTGTCGACCGCTCGGGCTCAAGGCCTATAGCGGCAAGAATGCGCAGATGTTCCTGCGGGCGGCTGAGCGCCGTCAGCCCCGCCTCGACATAGTCGCCGACGGTCGCAAACCCTGAAAGGTCGGGCTCTTGTTCCAGATAGCCGACAAGGGCCGACGGATCGATAAAACGCGAGCCTTTGTCCGCCTCGACCCGTCCTGCGGCAATTTTCACCAGCGTTGATTTTCCAGAGCCGTTGCGCCCGACGAGCGCGATCCGCGCCCGCGCCTCAACGATCAGGCCAACGCCCTCGAACAGCGGCGCCCCGCCAAAAGTCAGGTGGATGTTGTCGAGGGTGAGGAGGGGAGGCGGCATGGAGCGTCTATAATCCGAAAATCAAAAAGGCGCAGCCTGCTGGCTGCGCCCTTGTCGAATAAGGGGTCTGATACGCGCCTACGCGAAAAGTTTCGCCCAGTTGCGCGCTTCACGTTTTCTCCAGGCGCCGCGGTGGTAGGCGTCGGAAACGATCATCGGCGCAACGGTCGTCGCTTCCGCGAAGACCATCTGTTCAAGGGCGACGTCGACCTTGCCCCATGAGCAGGCCTCTTTTAGCGTTGACGAAGAGCACGCGCCGTCGCGTACGTCTGCGACGGTGATCTGCACCGCATATTTGTGCATCTCGACATCGTCATGGCCGAGGATTTCCGCGCACACGACGGTGTCTTGCACGAAGTTCTTCGGCACGCCGCCGCCGATCATGAACAGGCCCGATGCGCCGCTGGCGATCTTGATATCCGTCAGTTCACGGAAGTCCGCGACCGAGTCGATCGACAGATAGGGCTGGCCGGCTTTCATGCGCTCGACCTGATGCTTGACCAATCCGAAACCAGCAGAAGAGTCTGTGAACGCCGGGCAGAAGATCGGCACGCCCGCGCGGTAGCATTCCTCAACCAGCGAGCCCGGTTTCTTGGCGTTGCCCTCGGCGAGCCATTTACCCATAGCGTGGATGTAGGCGCGCGAGGACATCGGGCCTGGCGGCAGGCTGTCGGTGATTTCCTTGATCGTGTGGTCGCACGACTGCAGGTCTTCTTCGTCGATATAAGTGTCGTAGATGCGGTCGATGTAGAGGTCGCGCAGTTCGCGATCGTCCGGTATCTCGCGCGCCTGATAGTGCTTGAAGCCGAGCGCTTCGAAGAAATCCATGTCAACGATGGACGCGCCGGTGGCGACGATGGCGTCGACCATGTTGTTGCGCACCATGTCGCGCCAGACGTGCATGCACCCGCTCGCCGACGTCGAGCCGGCGAGGGTCAGGAACACCGTGGCTTTCTCGTCTTCCAGCGCCATGTTGAGAATGCGCGCCGCCCGCGCTGCGTCGCGCGAGGTGAACGACATCTTTTCCCACGCGTCGATGACGGGTCGGGCGTCGAATTTCGTGATGTCGAAATGCTCGACCTCGTGGGCGAGGAGTTCGGCTTTGCGATTGTGCTGCTTCTTGCTCATGGAATTCGGTCCTTTTCGCTTCCAGTTGTCAAAACCGGATCCGGACCGCGTCGAGGCAATAGTCGACTGACGCGCGGAGGGCCGTCTCAGATGCGCCTATATAAGCTTTCGCGCGCCATTCACAAGCGACGTTTGTCGACTACAGGACCGCGCGCGCTCAGCCGAGCCTGTCGATAAAAGCGGCGATGTCCTCGTGGGCGTATTTCGCCTCGGGCATGGACCAGTGCATCTGGAACAGGTGAAACATGCCGTCGAAGACCTGCAGCGACGCCTCAACGCCGGAGCGTCGCGCATTCTGGGCGAGACGCGCCGCATCGCCGAGCAACACCTCGCGCGAGCCGACCTGAATAAGAAGCGGCGGCAGGCCCGTAATGTCCGCGAAGGCCGGCGAAATCAGCGGGTTGAGGATGTCTTCGCCCTGCGCATAGAGGTCATACATGGCCGCGAAGCCCGCTTTGCCAAGGCCCGAAACGATTGGATCAACCGATGTCTGTGTGAGGGTTGTGTCGCTGCCGCAGCTTGCGTCCGTGGTCGGCGACAACAGCACGGCGCCGGCGGGGAGCGGAACGTTCCGGTCGCGCCAGCGGATCATGCTCGAAAGCGCAAGATTTGCGCCGGCGGAATCGCCGAACAGGACGATCGTGCGTGGGTCCCGGCCTTGTTCCAGTTCGGTCCGATAGACCGTTTCGATCTCATCGAGAGCACGCGGAAACTTCGCTTCCGGCGACAGGGAGTAATCGATGCTCAGTCCTTGCGCGCCCGTCAGGTGCAAGCTCGGCAGCACACAGGCGGCGTTGATCCACGGCGAGCCGGCGATGAACGCGCCGCCATGCAGGTGGATGACAAGGCGCTCGCTGGCGGCGATACCGGGGCGCACAGGCTTGGCAGTGAAGCGCGCGCAGGACACGCCGCTGACCGTCACTGTTTCTTCCGTATAAGGAAAATCGATCTCATCGAGGCGCCGGCGCCATTCGGCGTGCACAAGATTGCGCGCGAGTTTCCGGATGAGCGGGTTGCCTGCGAATTCCGGACTTGGATAGCGTAACGAACGCTCGATAGCTTTCTTGCCAGCGTCGCTGACAAGCGCGCCGATTTTATTCCGAGCTCGAAGCATCCAAACTATCCCCTCAGAATCAAGCTTGATCAGGAGTTACCCGGTTCGCGCTTGAGTTGAGGAGGTATAGGACGGGATCAATAATGCGCGGTTAATCGAGCGCTGCGAATGAAGTGAAACGGCCTCCGGACCGTCAGGTCCGAAGGCCGCTAAACGCCAGGGTTGTAGCCAGTATTTTACTCGGCTGCCGCGATCATCACGACATTTTGTTCAGCCGCTTCGCCGCCATACATCGACGTCAGCGGCGCGTCGGCCACAACGACTTCGAGATATTCGCCGAACCCGTTGAACTGTGTCGCGAGCGCTGAGCCGTAAGCGCCAGTCAGGCCGAACTCAATGTAATCGCCTTCGCTGATGTCGGCCGGCAGAAAGAACGGCCCCTTCAGCGTGTCGATCGAATCGCAGGTCGGTCCGTAGAGGCGGAACGCCTTCAGCGGACGACGCGCGCCGCCCTCGGTGCGCAACAGCCGCGTCGGATAGACGAGCCCGTCATGGGCTGCGTCAAAGAGCGCGCCGTAAGCGCCCTCGTTGAGATAAAGGGCGTCGCCCTTGCGAAGTTCGACCTTCGCGATGTGGCTGCCCGCTTCCGCGCACAAGGCCCGGCCCGGTTCGCACCACAGATCGGCGTTCTCCAGCACCGGCATCGATTCGAACGCAGCCTCGATCTCGTCGATATAGGTCTCAAGCGGCGGCGGCGTCAGGCCGGGATAAGCGGCCGGGAATCCGCCGCCCACATCGACGATGTCAATCGTGATCTGGGCCTGCCGAATGAGATCGCTGACGACTTCCATCGCCGCGCGATAGGCCTCGGGCCGCATGCATTGCGAACCGACATGGAAGCTGACGCCAAGCTCGTCGGCTACCGATCGCGTCGCGCGCAAGAGTTCAACCGCTTCATAGCCCGAAGCGCCGAATTTGCCGTTCAGCTTGTGCTGGGCGTAATCCGACGAAACGGCGAGCCGCACCACAAGATGCAGATCCCGCGCGCCGCCTGTTTCGGCCACAATCTTGTCGAGTTCTTCAACGCTATCGAGCGAGAAGATCCGCACGCCAAAATCGAAGTAAGCGCGTCGGATCGCCCGGCGCGACTTGACCGGGTGCATGAACGCCAGACGCGCGTCCGGGAACAGACCCGCGACGAGTTCGATTTCCGGCAGCGACGCGACGTCGAACGAGCGCACGCCCGCATCGTACACCGCCTGAAGGATCACGGGGTGAGGGTTCGCCTTTACCGCATAAAGCACGTCGCCAGGAAAATTACGTACAAAGAAGTCAGCCGCCTTAGTGGCGGCTTGAGGGCGTACGCAATGAACTGGCAGGTCCGGTTGTGACGCTAGGACCAGCGCAAGCGCAGATGGGAATCTGTCCATTTCATGGAACCTCGCAAAGTAGCTTCTACCAAGCGCCAATCTTGCGGAGAGGTCCCATGGGATTGACGAAAGCGTCACATAGAAACGAACGATCGGAATGTAAAGGGAAATTTGCTACAGGCCAGAATTGATGGAACTATCAGCAAATACGAGAGTCGGCTGCTAAACTATTGAATATGTTATAAAAAACTCGATTTAAAGCTTGCGGGAGCGTTCCGGCGTGCGCAATCATTGCCTGTTATCACACGCTACGGTGATCGCTTGAACAGGAGGACGTGCTCGTGCAATCGACATTTGCGTTGGAAAGCCAGCTCAGGGGATATCGACTGGCGACAGCGGAAATTCTTTATCGGCTCCCCGACCATCCGGGTCTGCTGCAGACCTATGTCTGGCAGGACTATGATTTGGCGCCGTCTTATCCAGTTCTGACGAAGTTTCTCGACTTCTGGCGGCGGGAAATCGAGGGGCCGGTGCATTCAGTCCGGGTTGCCGGCAAGCAGGTTATTTCAGCGGCCGAGATCGCCACGGGCACGCTTTTCCAATTGCATTGACGTAAAACCGACGGCGCCCGGGTCAGGCTCGCGGGCTAACCGCCGCGAGTCTGACGAGAAGGTCCTCGGCGAAAGTAGAAAGGGTGTCGTCTCGCGCGCCCATAACGACGACGCGGTCGCCTGGCCTGGCGAGTTCGATGATTCGATTTCCGCAGGCCGCGCGGTCGGGCAAGGCCTCGGCGCGTCGGTTGGCCGCCAGAACACCCGTGACGATGTCGTTGGAAGAGACCGAACGATCGACTGTGCCGCCGAAATAAACCGGCTCCGGCATTAGTAGAATGTCGTCGGCCCCGAGATGGGCGGCGAACGTCGCGATGAATTCGTTCTTCATCTTTGCAAGCGGCCCAAACCCGTGCGGCTGGAACATAACGATGAGACGGCCCGATAAGGCGCGCAGCGTCTCGAGCGTCGCCCGGATTTTGTCGGGGTTGTGCCCAAAATCATCGATAACTGCGACGCCGCGCGTTGCGCCGACAAGCTCAAGGCGCCGTTTGACTCCAGAGAAAGCCGATAACGCTTCGGCGGCCTCGCCTAGCGAGACGCCCGCGGCGATCGCCGCGCCAATCGCGGCTAGCGCATTTGAAATGTTATGGCGGCCCGGCGTCAATAAAACTGCGTCGGCGAATTCGCCTGTTGAGGCGCGCGTTACCCGGAACGCCGCGCTCCACGCCGTGCGCGCGCCAACCTCAGCGGTCAGCTCCGCCCCCGGCTCGTTTTTCAGGGAATACCCGATCGTTGCGCCATTTCGTTTCGCGGCTAAGGCGACCGTCTCGGGATCGTCGAGATTGATAACTGCCGTTTCGGCGCGCCCGAGGAAATCGCCAAAAAGCGCGCGCAATTCGTCTATCGATTTGTGGTCGAGGGTCACGTTGTTGAGTAAGGCGATCTTCGGATTGAAGAGAGCGATGGACCCATCGCTCTCATCGATCTCACTGACGAATGCTGTCCCCTTACCGACGAGGGCGCTGGCGAAGAGGGCGTCTGGCCCCGCAAAATTCTTCATGACGGCGCCGTTCATGACGGTCGGGTCCGCCCCTGCCGAATAGAGAATCCAGGCTATCATCGCCGTCGTTGTCGATTTGCCGGACGTGCCGGCAACGCCGATCGGCTGGGGTGACGCGTTGAATAGTTCGGCGAGCAACCCGGCGCGCGTCATCCGGGCGAGCCCTAATCTCCTTGCCGCCTGTACGTCAGGCACCGTTTCCTCGATGGCGGCGGAGGCGACGAAAATCTGGGTCGGATCAACGACGCCAGATCCGTCCTGGGGAAAAAGCTTGATCCCCTGCGCCCGCAGAAAGTCGAACTTCGGGGCGGTGCGGCCCTGATCGAGGGCGCGGTCGGACCCCGAGACGCAGGCCCCCGTCGCGCGGAGAATGAGCGCCAGGGGCAGCATACCGCTACCGCCGACGCCGCACAGAAAATAGTCGCGCATGGAAGTCATCCCCGAGCCGTCCTATAGGGTTTTGCGAATCGAATTCGTCGTAATCGCTTTTGCCTTAACGTGCTGAAGAATGACACAACGCGCCGCATCTTCCGCCGCATCCGCCGCTACAGCCGTTCCCAGACGGCTATCAATAGCCGTTGTGGCGCCAGCCTGCCGGTTGCAGCCAGAGGCCGCTGAAAAAGTGGCGCAGCTCGCTGCCGACCTGTTCGGCGATCGCGCGCCGGATCTGCGCTTCCACCCGCAGTGCTTTCTCTCCGATGGGCACTTCGCAGGCTCCGATGCGGTGCGGACCGCCGCTTTTGTCGAGGCCGCCAACGACCCCGGCGTCGATGCCGTCTGGTTTGCGCGCGGCGGCTACGGCTCATGCCGGCTGGAGGAGGGCGTCTACGACCGCCTTGGCCCGCATGCGCGCGACAAGCTCTATCTCGGTTATAGCGACATGGGCGTCATTCTCGCCGAGCTATCGCGCCGAGGCGTCGGAACGCCCTGTCACGGACCCATGCCCGCCGACATCAACCGCGACGGCGGCGAGGCGGCCGTCGCCCGCGCGCTCGCCTTTCTGGTCGAGCGCGATATCGATGCGCTTGAGCCATCGGCGCGCCAGTTCGAGCGCGCTTTCGCCTTTAACCTCACCATACTCGCTCATCTACTGGGCGCCGGGGCGGCGCCTGACTTTTCCGGCGCGGCGCTGCTGATTGAGGACGTCGACGAACATCTCTACCGGATCGACCGCGCCATGTGGCAGATCACGTCGAGCGCCAATGTGCGCGGCGCAGCGGGCCTGCTGCTAGGGCGCGTGTCGAAAATACCGCCGAACGATCCGGTCTTCGCTTACTCGCCTGAGGAGATCGTTTCTTATTGGTGCCAGCGCGCGGGTCTGCCCTTTCTCGGCGCTGCAGATATCGGCCACGATGCAGGCAATCGAATCGTCGTGATGGGCAAGCCCCCACGCGCATCTCTCGAAGCCTGAGCGCGCCCGCGACCCCGTACTCTCAATCTATTGACCCGCCCGAGCGCCGATGCTCATTGTCCTGAAGTTCAAAGCTGCTGGAGATATCGATTGATATTCGGCCTTGACGCCTTTGCGCCGGTCGCCGCCGCTCTGGTCCTCCTTGTCCTGTTCATTTCGTTTGCGCGCGAATGGCGCTCGCCCGAAGTGAGCGCGCTTGGCGCTCTGGCGGCGTGCCTTCTTCTTGGCATACTGTCGAGCGACGACCTCATCGGGGTCATGTCGAACTCTGCCCCGATCACGATCGGCGCCCTGTTCATCGTGTCGGCCGCGCTTGTGCGCACCGGCGTACTTGACGCGCTCGCCAACGCCATCATTGGCCGCGTGGGAGATCGTCCGCGGGCGGCGGTTGTCGGTTTTCTCATTCTCATCGCAACGCTTTCGGCGTTCATGAACAACACGCCGCTCGTGATGCTGATGATTCCCGTGGCGACGCGTCTGTCAGAGCGGTTGAAGGAATCAGGCTCGCGTCTGCTCATCCCGCTGTCTTACGCGGCAATCCTTGGCGGGACCTGTACGCTGATCGGCACGTCTACGAACATCCTCGTCGACGGCGTGGCGCAGGCGCATGGCATGGCGCCGTTCCATATTTTCGAGATTGCCCCCGTGGGCGTGATTGCCGCGCTCGCTGGCGTGATTTTCATCGCAGCGTTTCGGCACCTGCTGCCTGAACGCACGGCGATGGGAGACGTGCTCGCGCAGAATCAGCCCGCCCGCTACATCGTCGAGATCGTTATCGAGGACGACAGCCCGTTGATCGGCCAGAAGCCGCTCGAAGCCAAAGCGTTCAATGAGGCCGAGCGGCGCGTTGTCGACGTGGTGCGCGGCGACGCCTCGCTCCGCCGCGAGATGCGCGACGTTGTGCTGCGCGAGGGCGATATCGTCGTCATGCGCTCGCCGGTCGCGGAAATTCTGGCGATGAAAGAAACTGGCGAAATGAAAGCGCCC
>CAZSBU010000049.1:0-13099 GCA_964605055.1 uncultured Caulobacterales bacterium
GACACGTTTTCGGCGATCAGCGACACCATACCGGTCAGATCCAGAACGGAAGGCGCGCGCGCATTACGCCCGCAACCGCGAGGGTCAAGGAGACGCCGGCAAGCGTGAACCAGCCGACAAAGATCCAGCTTTCCACGGGAACGGTCGCGGTCAGCAAGGGCGCGCGAAAAATTTCCACCAGATGCGTCAGCGGATTGTAGTCCGAGATCGTTCGCACGATGGGCCGAGCGTCGGCCTCGGTCCACATGATCGGCGTCGTGAAAAACAGGATGCGCGTAACCGCCCCGACGAGGTGGCCCACATCGCGAAAGCGCGCCGCGACGAGGCCAAGGAGATATTGCGACCACACGCCGAAGACGAGATAAGCGCCGAACGCAGGAACCGCCCAAAGTGCGGTGACGCTCGGCCGCCAGCCAAGCGCCAGCATGCCGATGAGCGCAATCAGTAACTCGAGGCCGAACGGCGTCAGCGACCGGAAGATGCTCTTATAGACGTAGACGGAGTAAGGCATGGGCGTCGACTTTATCCAGGTCGCCGAGTTCACGAAAACGGCGCAGCCGTCGATAATGTTGCCGTTGAGATAAACGAACGCCGCGAAGCCGAGCGCCACATACATCAGGAAGTCTTCCGCATCAGCCGAAGAGAAAGACCCGAAGAAAATGGCGATGACCGCCACGAAAATCACATAGGACCCGGCGATCCACGCGAGCCCGAAGAAGCTGCGGCGATAGCGGGCGAGCGTCTCGTCCCACGCAAAGGCCCGCCAGACCTCGCCCATGGCGAAGCCCCGAACGAGGTCGGCGACCACCGCGCGCGGCCCGCTTTGGGTCGCGGCGGAAAACTCGACGGCGGCGGCGGCGTTCGTCATCACGTCCCTTTTCTGCAGCGATTAGTAGCCAGTCCGCCACGCGCTGGCATATCCGGTTCTTTTGCCGCCCTCAACCGCCGGGCCGGGCCGCGATCGCCTCACAGCCGCCGGCGCCAGCGCTTATGGCGATAGCAGACCACTCGCCCCACCCGTCACCTTCATCGGCAATCCGAATAGTGAAGTTCTCGGGCAGGCCGGTATGGTCGAAAACGAGCAGCGACCAGCCTTCCGCTCGCGGGGCTGTCCAGTCACGGACGGTCGGTAAGGTCGTCATGAAATCGTCACGTCCATCAATCGTCAGACGTTGGCGTTTTGCGACCGGACCTGATTGGTAATACAGGGCGTCCCCGCGGGTCATCCGGATCGAGATCGTCCCAGTCGAGGCATCTCCGCCAGGATTGCTTGCGCAAGTCAAAACAGGCGCATCGACCGGCGGGGCGTCGATAGGCGCGACAAAACCGGCGTTGGCGACAATGTCCTGCGCGAGTTTGACGCCCGTCGCCGCACTCATGGCTCGGTAGGGAAACGCGCCGACCTCGATGTCTGCCTCGCAACCGCCAGTGCGCGCGCTAACGGCAAGCCGACCGGCGGCCTCTTCGGCGCGCACATAACCTGTAAAGCCGGAGCGCTGGTTCGCCGTTCCTGTCGCCTCCGCGACGTCGGGCCGGGCGCGACCATAATCTGCAAAACCGACAATGCGTCCCTCTTCATCGACAAAACGCAAGAGCGCCGTCGCGCTCTGGACATAGGGAGAGAGGAACCACCCTTCCACTCTGACAAACTCGGTCTCGTCTACGATAGGCGCCACGCTGTCGAGAAACGCTTGGCACCCGGTTGTCGACTCGTCCCGAAACCGCGCCACATCGCCAATTTCAAGGCCGGCGTCTCGCAGCCAGTCAGCCCCGAATACGGAATAGTTGCGCGCAGCTGCGAGGCGGCCGATATCGCGGTAACGACTTGCGTTGGGCATGACCGCGTTCAGCGCAGCAACGTCGTCTGCACCGACCTCAAGGGCGAGCGCAGCCAACCGCCGACCATCAAGGACCGGGGTGTTCGGCGCAAAGGCGCGCCACTGATAAGCGAGCAATACAAGGGGAACGATCGCCAGTGCAGCAAGCGCGACGCCCGTGCGTTTGCGGAGCGCGGGCGCGGCCGCGCTGGCGACGAGAATAAAAAGCGCCGCCCAGGCGATGAGCGCTGGCGTTGCGTATCGGCCCGACGTGGCCGTGACGACGCCGAATATGAGGCGCCCGCCAGCGGTCACGAAAGCGCTCGCGCCAAGAAAAACGAGCATGAAAATAAGCGCAAGCCGCACGGTCGACACCTGACGCGAGAGTACGTCACGCGCGAGCAGGAACGCAGTCGCCGCCGCCATTGCGCCGCCGCCGAGTGTAGCGGGCCACAGGCTGCCCCCGTCGAGCAAATGGAACAGCGGCGAGCCGAGATAGACAAGAGTATAATGAATAACGCCGATCAGGTTCTCGCGCAGCGCGCCCGTGAGCGTCCCGTGATGGCCCGGCGAGTTATAATCAGAGAAATAAAGCGCGGCGACGAGAGCCGCGAGAGCGGCAAGCGCAATCGTGCGCCAGCGCGCGGCGCCAGCGAAGAGCGTCATCACCGCCATCAGTGGAAGCACGATGACGCCGTTCGCCATGGTCAGCGAGGAGAGCGCGCCCAGCGCGGCGGCGCCGACGAAAAAACCGAGAAAGGGCGCGCGCGACCGCGCGGCCTTTTCTGCCCGGTGCAAGAGATAAAACGCCCAGAGCGGCAGCGCCTGCACGAGGAAGAACTGGCTCTGAAAGGCCCAGACAAGATTTTCCTGCTGCATCCACGAGAAAGCCGCCGCGACGCAAACAAGACCCACCGCGGCGGCCAGCGGCGGTGAGCGATCGGCAAGCGCATCGCGCGCGAACGCCACCAGAGCAGCGGCCGACGCTCCTGCTATCACAAAATTCATCAGCACAAGGAAGGCGCCTCGCCCTCCAAAGACCACAAAGTCGATGTAAAACAAAATATTTGAAAGAAAAATGCGGTGTTCGTTGTGTTGCTCGAACCAGACGCGGCCGTCACCAGCGGTCGCGCGGGCGAAGAACTCAATGGTCCCCCTCCACATATCCCAATAGGGTACGGGCGAATAGAAACGCATCATTCCAATGATCGTCGTCAGGATGATGATCGCCACAATAATCGGCGTTACTGCGCGAATTAGGAAGGGAGGATTCATTATCGAACGCTCCGCATCTGCAATAAGCCCCGCGCCGCGTCCATCATTCCCCCCAGCGGTCACACGCCGCCAACGGCTTACTTTTCGGATTGGAATCCCGTCCGACATGGCCGGTAAAGCGTCATTGCTCATTCGTCATTAGCTCAAGTCTTGAAACTTCAGACGCCTTCGCTATCCGACTTAGGGCGACATAAAACTCATGACCCGCCGTCTCCTGAAATCCGGCCTCGCGCAGGCCAATCAGACCCAGATCGGCGAGATCACGCACAATCAGCCGGAAACTCGCCGGCGTGAAAACCCAAGCGTGCAGGTCAACATAGACGCCGGTTTGTTCGATTGCCGACATAACGCGCTGCGCGTCCTCCAAACCGTGAACGTTGCGGAACTCACCCGACTCGTCAGCCTGCCAAGCAATCTTGCCGTTTAACGTCACCACGTTGAGGAAGTATTCAGCAGCAGTTCCCGGAGAATGCACCTTGCGGCCGGATTTATGCGCATCAACGACTGAAGCGAGAGATGAGCGAGGGCGAAATCGGTCGAAACACCGGCGTTTATCAGGAACAGCAATAATCAGTGCGCCATCGGGTGAAAGAATTTCTTCACAGTTTTTGAGAAAACCCACGAAGTCGGGCGCGTGCTCGATCACGTGCGAGGCGATAATCCAATCAAACTTTTCCTCGCGCCCGACGATATCTGCATAGCGTTCCCCTCGCCATACATAGTCGACTTCCTCGATCGCATCGAGATCGACGCCGTGATCTTTGTACTTGGCGATGAGCCCCTGCCGGTCAAGGTGGTCCAGCACCCTCACGTTAAATCCGGCTTTCTTGGGCGCAATGGGCCGGTGGCTAGGGCCGAGTTCAAGTCCCCGGCCTCGCGGGTCGATCCACTGGAGCAGGGGGTGCTGATTAAATGGCTCGCCAGTTGTCGCCATCAGTTATTCTCCTGCACTGATGCGCGCCATGGCAGCGCGGCAAAGGAAATGAGGGTTCCTTGCATCATGTCAGCGAAATTCCTCTAGCGTTCTTCAATAGTTCGCCGCTCGACCGCCATGGGTATCCGACCCTCGGCGGCCAAGCGAGTGCAAAGTCGTCGTTCGTGTCAGTCAGATTGGGACTATACGCCGGATCTGTTGCGAGCTTTTCGGCCCAGCGCGTTCTCATCGCATTTTTTTCGCGGGTCAGACGCTCTTGCTTTTCCGTAGAAACATCAAGGCCGCGCGATGCCGATTCGTAATGTATCCCGTTCACGTGTGGAAGAATGATCGTTCGTTTGCCGATCGCTCCGACCTTCAGACAAAGGTCGACATCGTTATATGCGATCGAGAGCGCTTCCTCATCGAAACCTCCAACGGCGCGGAAATCATCCGCGGATACAAGCAAACACGCTGCCGTGGCAGCCGAAACTTCCTGTGTTAGCGCACCTCTGCCGAAATAACCGAAGTGGTTTCTCTGCATCCGCTTGAACATGTTCATGGCAACATGTTCGCGCGAAAGAATCAGACCAAAATGTTGCAAGGTATTATCCGGATACCAGAGGCGCGCGCCGACACAGCCAATACCGTCAAGAAGAGCAAACTTCACCATTTCACTAAGCCAGTCAGCTTGCTCCATCTCAACATCATCGTTGAGGAACAGGATATAGCGCCCTTGAGCGTGCGTGACGGCTTCATTATTCAAGGCAGAGTAGTTGAAGGGCCGGTCATCGCGAATGATCTGCACCCTGCGGTCGCTTATAATATCAGCTAAATACGTGAGTGTGTCTCGGTCCGCACTGCCGTTATCAACAATGATCAGATCGTAGTGGGGATAATTGGTGTGTTTGAGAACACGATCTACGCACTTCATCAGCAGTTGTCCGCCGTCGCGCGTAGGAACGATAATTGTTACGCGAGGCCACGACGATGGCGCTTCCAATCGAAGCACATATCCATGATTGAGAAGTTCGGCGCGACCTTCTATGCCCTTTCTCGCCAGATGGGCAGATATCGCGCGTTCACCCGCAATCATTGCATAGGGCTTTTCATCGGCGGACAGCGCGGTGCTGCCCTCCATCACGCGCCAGTGATAGAGCACATGCGGGATGTGAAGAATCGAATCCCGACCGCACTTCTCCATGCACCTTAAAGCGAGGTCATAGTCCTGCGCGCCTTCAAATCCAGCTCTGAAGCCTCCGACCGTCCCGATCAGATTTGCTTCGTATACGCCAAAATGAGAAAACATATTATGTGACAGGAATAGATTATAGTTCCAGTCACTCTTGAAGTACGGGTCATGACGTCGACCTTCGAGGTCAATCTTGTCCTCGTCGGAATAGATCATCCTTGCATCGGGATGCCGGTTGATCGCTTCGGCAACGCAGAACAGGGCGTGCGGCGGCAGGAGGTCGTCATGGTCGAGGAGCGCGATCCAGTCGCCCCCTGCGATCTCGAGCGCCGAATTCGACGCGCGCGAAATGTGCCCGTTTTCGTTCCGGAAGACGACTTTGATGCGCGGGTCTTTCGCCATGTAGCGCTCGAGAACAGCGCGCACATGCGGCTTCGGCGAGCAGTCGTCGGCGATGCACAGCTCCCAATGCGGCCAGGTCTGGGCTAGGACGCTGTCGATAGATTCGCACAACAGTCGTTCCGGCGTGTTGTAGGTCGGCATGATGATCGAGATGAGGGGCTTGCGCTCGAAGCTTCCGATCAACGCAGCCATCGCCTCGCGATCCTTTTCGGTGATCGTGTCGTGCGCTTCGATCCACGCCGCATAGGCGCGCCCGCCCGCGCCCGCCGAAGTGTCGCCACGTCGCGCGGCGTCGCGGGCCCTGAGGTCGGCGGCGGCTTTGGCGGGGCCAGCGGCGAGCATAGTTTTCGCGGTGGCGGCGGCGAGGCGCGCCGCGCCCGCGGTGTCGCCGCCGAGTTCGCCCATGAGTCCCGCGTAATACGCGATGCGGCCGAGTCTGAGGATGTGCGCGCCGGCGAAAGCGAAGGTCGCCAACCCTTCGCGCGGGAGCGCGTCGACCGGGTCGAAGCGCAGGGCGCGCGCGCCGGTCGGCAGGCTCGCCCGGGCCGTGACGAACCCTGCGCCCGCCGGCTCGATCAGGAGCGGCGCGGCGTCCGCCTCCGACCAGCCGGCGCCGCTGTCGACATACAGCTTCGCCGCCCCGCCAAGCGGGATCAGGCCCTCCGCCTCGAAATAGAGCCGGTAGTGACCAGGCGCCAGCGGCCCCGTCGCGGGGGTGAGCACGAAGTACGGGTCCGCGCCCGTGACGCGCCAGCGGCGGCGGCCGTCCAAGATCGGCGCCTCGGCAAGGTCGCCACCCGGCCTTATGGCGAGCGGCGTTGCGCCGGCGACTGGCGCTGACCGAGGCAGGCGCGGCGGCAGCGCTGGACGGGCGTCTGGCGCGGCATGCAAAGCCTCGAGCGCGGCGACGAGCGGGCTCCCCTCTTGAGCGGAACCGCCGGGCGCGGCGGGATGGGCAGCCGGGTCAAACAGCGCGCTCGGCGCCGGCGCCGCCGGTCCCGCTGCGAGATAACGTGCGAGAAGGGTGCTCGGCCCGGCGGGGAGACGATCGGCAAACCCACGGACCATCGCAGGATCGAACAGCCGGTTCGGCCATGCGCCATCATCCTCGCCTATCGCCACGTAATGGCACAGCGGATTGACGATCAGCGGGTCGAGCCCGGGATATTGGGCGAGATAGAACGCCGTTTCGAACGCCGGCGACGGGTTGCGGCCCTCTTCGGCTCCGTGGCGCAGGTAATGATCGATCGGGTCCATGCCGCCTTTGGCGACATCCGGGTGCCTGGCGCGGTACCAGTTCGCATCGAACAGGCCGCTGCGCGCCAGCATGTTTCGGGCAAGACCTGTCGTTATGCGGCGTTGGACGCTGGCGAGCACCGTCATCTCATGCTCCCCTAGACGAACCGATAGGCGCCGCCGCCAATCGCATGGAGGCGGCCCGCTGGTTCTTCGATAGCCGCCGCCCGTAATCCGGCATGCGCCGTAAGGAGGCCCGTCGCCCGCTCCACCGCATGCGCAAGCGTGCCATCCGTCTGACCTGCCTCTGGCTCGAAATCCGCCGTCTCGATACCGCTGTCAAGAAGCGGCGAGAAAACATCCGGCCGCGCATAAAACATCGAGCCGGCCGCAAATCCGGCGCCGGAAATTGCAGCTGTCTGATCGACAATTCCGGCACGCGCCAGCAGCCCTCGGAGCGACGTTGCGTTGCCCCCCAGATGCGCCTCCACATTGAGCCAGTGGGCCGCCGGCGCGAGCAGGCCGAGGCCGGGGTCGGCAGAGAACGCCGCCAGCGCCCGGGCGGGCGCGCCAGGAGCCAGAAGCGCATCGAGCAGTTCCTCGCGCCAGTCGGCGCCGTTGGCAAGGTGCGGGCTGCGCTTGGCGTGCAGTTTCAGGACCAGCGGCGCGCCATCGCTGATCGCAATGCGAAGAGCCACGAGGAACGGCGCAACATCGCGGCCGCGATTGTCGACCCTCACAAGCGTCCATGGCGCGCGGACATCGGCCAGCGCCGCTTCAGCTTCCGAAAGGCGATCGCGTGGCGCCGTCACATAGAAACGCACGTCCGCAACGCCCGAGAGCCGCGCCAGCATCGGGCCCAATAGCTCCGCATGAAACGCGTGTATAATGGCGGCAACCCATGGCCGCCCCTGATCGTTCGGTAAAGCGCCGCCGTGCGCGACAATATCTGAAGGCCCCGCCGGCGGCGGTCTGCGCTCAACCTTCGCGATATGGCTGGCGACTGTGGATCGCCAAGCCCGCGCCGCCGCCGGCGTCGCGCTGGTCGCGCGCCGCGCGGCTGAGGTGTTGTGCGCCCGCCCTGAAAGGCTGTCGACCACAGCGCGCAACGGCGCGGTCAGCTTCCAGCTTGTGCTGGCGCGATAGGCTGCGGCCTCTGCTCGCGCCGCAGCTACCGCGCCGCGCAGATGCGTAATTTCATTAGCCGCGCGACGCGCTGCCCGTTCCGCAGCCAATTGTTCGGCTCGTTGTCGATCGAGGGTGTCTTCAGCTGCCGCCTCGGCGCCTTCCAGCGCATGTTTCAGGTCTTCGATGTCCGATCGGGCGGAACGCACATCTTCCTGTAGCGCCCGTTCGTGTGCTTCGGCCATCGTGCGCGCGTCAGCCGCCGCGGCCGCTTCCGAGCGCATGGTTTCGATCTGCGCCTCAAGGTTCGCCATCCGCGCCTCGGCCGCGCGCCGGGCGTCGGTCTCCGCCTGGCGGCGCGCCTCGATCTCCTTGCCGAGTTCGACGATGCGCGCCTCGGCGGCTTGCTTGGCTTCGGTGAGCAACCCGATCTCCTCGGCGTTGCTGGCGCGGAGCTGGTTGAGTTCCGCGCTGACGGACTCGATCCGAGCCAAGGCCTCGTCCCGTTGGCGGCAGGCTTCATCATGCGCACACTGAACAATGTCGCGTGCAGCGTTGGCCTCTGACGCGGCAGCCAAGGCGCTCGCCGCCCGCGCGTCCGCAGAGCCAACCGCCTCATTGAGGCGGTCAGTTAATGCGAACAAAGGTGCCATCTCGTCGCCGGGTAGACGCCCTATTTTTTCAAGGCTCTCGTTTTCCGCTGGCGTGACGTCGCTGTCGCGCGCGGCGAGCGCGGCTAGAAGTTCGTATAGATCGCAAATGGAAGCCGGCGCGACGCCGGATCGCCGCAACTCTGCTCCGCCAAAAGGGTGATGGCGCAGCGCCAGATCGAGAAACTCCTCACTGTAAACGCGCAAGGCTTCTTCCCGCGAGGAGGGGTCGATCCCGAGGAACCGGGCGATGCGAAAAAGCTCCTTATAGGGATCAGCGAGAAGTCGGTCATAGCTGCAAAAAATTCGCCGTGCGCCTTCTGTCTGCTGCATGGCGGCAAGCATGTGGCGTCCCCACAGCGCCGCCCCCTTTTCAATAGGCATGCCGTCGCGCCGCTCAAGCGACGCGGCGGAAGCGAGCGGATCGCGCACTGTCAAAATATACGACGCCTCGAGGCCAAGATCATCGAACACACATCGCCAGAGCGGCAACAGAATGGGGAGGCGCGGATCCTTGAATCCGAAAACAGAACCTGCACGGAGCTTTGCATTCAAAAGAGTGGCCGCCTCGCGCCGCTCCGCCGAGAAGGCGGGCCCGGCCAGAAGACCGGCCTCAATGGCGGAAAGCGTGTGCCAGGCGCCGCCTGCTCGGGCGAGTATCCGCTCATTAAGATCGACGACGTCGTTGTCTTCGAAAAATCCCTTATCGTTATTGCCCTCAGCCGGGGGCATCAGGTTCGACCCCAGGTCCACCCCGAGCGCCTGCAAACCACGCGTGATGGCGCTCGATCCTGACCTGTGCATGCCGAGCACGACGACGATGCGCTGCCGCTCGGAAGCGGCGGTCGCCGGCAGGCGTTTGGCGGATTTGTCTTTTGGCATGCTCTGTTCGTTTACGGGCGGACGCGCGGTGGTAACCGAACCCGCTGCAGCGGGCAACGCAAGCGCACCCGGAAGCGCCTCAGCAAACGCCAGTGAGGCTGCCTCTTCTGGTCTTGCTTGGGGATGCTCATCGTCGCGTGCGATCATAACAGCGCCTTGCGCATTTTTGCCCGCAACGCTGCCGGCAGACGGCGCTCGACCGCGCGCGCAATGCGCAGTATCGCGCCGGCGCCGTCCGCTGACGCCGGGGCGAGATGGGCCGGCCCGACGCCGCATTCGGTTGGCGCATGGGCGAGAAACCATCGGCGAAATCCGTTCCGCCCCTTGCGCGTCGACAAGGGGAATGCGGCCTGCAGATCGGGACGCTCGCGCCAGATTTCGCCCATCAACCGCGTCACCGGCGCGGCCCCCTGCAGCGGCGGCAGGTCAGGCTCCGGCGCGTTGAAAAATGCAAGGTCTGGCTCAAACGGCGCGGCCGCCTCGCCGGCGTCGCGCCGCGCCGCATAGAGCCGCCGCGCAGCGCGCGGTATCGGCGTTCCATCATTATACTGACCGAACGCGTAAGGAATCGGCCGGAAGCGCGCCTGCCCATGGGCCGCGAGGCGCGCGCGGTAATCGGCGAGCAGCGCCGCTCCGGCCTCGCCAATAGTGTCGGGCTGGTGCCGCGTCTGGTGCTTCGACAACACCATTCCGTCATCGGGCACGACGCCTGAGAAATGAAAAAAGCGCACCCGCTCGCCCGCCGCCGTCGGCGCGCCGTCGACCGCGCGCCCGAGGGGCCGCTCGTGC
Organism: uncultured Caulobacterales bacterium; assembly: GCA_964605055.1. Classification (GTDB taxonomy): domain Bacteria; phylum Pseudomonadota; class Alphaproteobacteria; order Caulobacterales; family Parvularculaceae; genus Amphiplicatus. The sequence continues at coordinate 10,282 of CAZSBU010000049.1, forward strand.
AGGTTCCAGTAAGCAACGTTAAGGCCGGGTCCATCGAGTATTGCGAGTCGCGAAATACGGGCCGGCGCCTCGTCGACGAATTTCTGATCAACGAATAGCCCACGCTCTGGCGCGCTGAAGCAATTCCGCGCACATCGCTCCGCCCACCAATCGAGAAAAGCGCGCGCGCCTGGCGTCGCCGCAAAGGCCGCAAAGCCGAGATTGAACCGCCCGGCGGCGGCGATCTCGGCGGCTGTCGGCGTCTTGCCGTCATTGGGAGGCGGCGCGCGGTGGTGGGGCGTCAGGGCGGCGTCCGCGCCCACTGCGAGCGCCTCGCGCACCGGGTTGAGCGGCGCCGTGACGAGAATATCCGGGTCGAGATAAACGGCGGCACTCGCCCCCCCGGGGTCGAGGAAATGCCGGAACGCGAAGGGCTTCACCGCCGTTGCGAACTCCATGACGTCATAGCGCATCGTCATGTCGGCGAAGTCAGGCAGCGGCAGGTCGCGCGCCGCAACGAGGTCGGCCGCCGCGCCAGGCGCGAGCGCCTCGATCAGCGCCAGCGTTTGGGCGTCCGGCGCCTCGTCGGCGAGTACGATGCGGAAGTCCGCCTCCGGATGAATGGCGAGAAGCGAGGCGCGCAGCGTCAGCGCATAGGCCAGATAGTTACGCGCGCAGATGGTGAAAAAGAGGGGAGCGGCGCGCGCCGCCGATTGCGCTGGCCCCATTACCGGCCCCATCACCGGCATCGGCTCCGCGCAAGCGGGGTCCAGCCAGTCGGAGAGCTCAACGCCCGAGATGGCGGCGGCTTCGGCAATCTGATCGGCGAAAATCGCATCAAGCCTCCACCGCATCTATAGGTTCCTGCCTATCGGCGCGTCGATCGGCGTTCAGGAAGCGCTGAAGAATGTCGATCCACGCCGCTCGAAACTGTAAGTAGCCAAACGCTTGAGCGTCGCGCCGTCCAGATGCCGCCAGTCTGCGGGCTTTTTCTTCATCCTTCAATGCATCCACAAGGTCCATCGCGACAAGTTCAATTTCAGCATAAGGACGAACGAGACAATTTTCCTGCGGTCGCATATAATCACGGCCGCCATATCCATCGAAGCCAACGACGCATGCCTCCAGCGCCATGGCCTCAAGCGGCGCGAGCCCGAAACCTTCAGTCGGCGACAAAGCCAAGAAATAGCGATGTCCGGCGATAGCTTCAAGAAAGTCGGAATGCGTCATCGATATGCCGCTCAGTGGCGGCCGAAGGTCAACTTTTGGCTCAAGATGCTGCACGACCCTCGCAACAAAATCGCTCATCGGACCGACAATCGATGGCGGGCCCTTTATCCAGGTGAAGACGCTGAGAGGCGGACGGTCTTCCCATGGCCGGCGGCGGCGGTCCGTCTGTTCAAGATCAATGAAAGCGGGAACTACCGGGGCCGAGATGTCATAGACGCCGCGCAGGAATCGCGAGACGCCCTGACTGACCGCGACATAGAGGTCAAAACGCTTGTCAAGAACGGCAAACGTACTGAAGCCCTGTACATAAGATATTTTTCTGAGCTTTAAGCGAAATCCGAATGAGTAGTGCGAAAAAGACGGGTTGCAAACCAATATGTCGTCGCTTCGGCAATCGCGCTCCATTTCAGAAATTGAGATCATCGGCATATCCCGGTGACTGACCCTGTCGGCAGCCAGTTCTGACCCCACGGCAACGGCAACCGCCTGATATCCGAACTCTTCTTCCAGAATTTTTCCGATGTGGTATGCCATCCGGGTGCCGCCATGAGGGATAAAGGCGCCGATCACATAAGCGCGCTGTGTCATGTTTCCTTTCCGCATTGAGACCAGATGATTCGGACGCAGATTACTTAAAAATCGGCAGGCCGAGCGCGCCTGCAAAATCCTGAAGCGAGTTAGCGCCATGGAGCAAAAAATGCAGCAACCCCGGCTCATTGAGGGAATATATGGCCGTTTTTGGTGCTGGCCAGATGATCTGATCACTCATCACATTGAGGCCTTTGGCGCGCACACCCGAAACGAAATCTCGTTCTTGTTAAGCCACATACGCGAGAACGATGTCGTGATCGATATTGGAGCGCATGTGGGGTCATATACCGTTCCGATAGGTCGAAAGATTGGTGCGCTAGGCCGCATTTTGAGTATTGAAGGGGACGCTGCGAACTATTCACTTCTGGTTCAAAATGTATCTGAAAATAACCTTGCAGACCGTATCGTTACGAAAAATGCCATCCTTGGATGTGGCGACAGCGTCGATCTCGTGCGCACAGATATTAAAGGCAATACGGGCGCCGGTTTCTACTCGCGTCCCGACAAGGCCGCTCCGTATAAAGACCTGCAGTCTATGCAGGACGCACGACGAATCGTTGCTGAGGCAGGCTTCGATAAACCGAATGTGATTAAAATTGACATCGAAGGCATGGAGGGGCTTGTCATCAAATCTCTTTGGCCAATCATCATCGCGAGCAAACCAGTTCTCTACATTGAAGTTTTCGAGAGCCAGCTTGTTCGAAACGGGTCGGGCGCAGACGCCCTTGATGCCCTTCTCAAGTCGGCTGGCTACCGATTCTACCGGAATATCGGCGAGCGGAACTCTTTGAGCGACACGTTCCAGTCGAGCCCACTCGACCGACTCGCGGATGGTGGACCACATTTTGATGTGCTTGCGTTGCCATGGCCAACCTAGGCGGCATGAAACGTTCTTACATCGATCGCCCCCCCTCATACGATCCCCGCTTTCAGGCAATCGTGAACATGCAACAGCCCGACGGGCTTGCCGGCTGCGTCAACGACGAAGAGCGCCGTGATGCGCCCCTCATTGAGGCGG
>CAZSBU010000049.1:13109-14840 GCA_964605055.1 uncultured Caulobacterales bacterium
AACGGAATCGCGGCGCCATCGGCGCGCTCTCGTCGGGTTCCGAGCTCGCAGGTGACCCCTGCGGTCGCGTGCGCCTCGGGCATGGCTGCGAGCGTCTCGGCGGTCACCGTGCGCGGCGCGCGCGTCATCACGGCGGCGAGCGGCTGCGCGGCGACGTCGCGCCCGAACAGCCGCCGCAGATCGCCGTCGGTCAGCACGCCGGAAAGCCGCCCCGCCGCGTCGGTCGCGCCGATGCAGCCGAAGCCCGCCGCCGACAGCTTGGCGACCGCCTCGGCGACCGGCGTTTCCTCGGCGCAGAGCGGCAGCTCGCGGTCGCGATGCATGAAGTCGCCAACGCGGCGCAGCGCGGCGCCCAGCCTGCCGCCGGGGTGAAAGCCGTGAAACTCGCGCGCGGTGAAACCGCGCGCGCGCAACAAGCAGACGGCGATGGCGTCGCCCGCCGCCATCATCATGGCCGTCGAGGTCGTCGGCGCGCCGGTCTCACCACACGCCTCCACCGCGTCCGGCAGGATGAGCGCCGCATCGGCGGCGCGCGCAAGCGTTGAGTCCGCGACCGAGGTCATTGCGCTGAGCGGTATGGAAAAGCGTTTGGCGTAGGCGATGAGGTCGCCAAGCTCGGCCGTCTCGCCCGATTTCGACAGGGCGAGAATCGCATCGTCCGACGCGATCATGCCGAGATCCCCATGGCTCGCCTCGGCCGGATGGACGAACGACGCCGGCTTGCCGGTCGAGGCGAGCGTCGAGGCGATCTTACGGGCGACATGCCCTGACTTGCCCATGCCGGTTACGATCACCCGGCCGCGCGCGGCCTCAAGCAAGCGACACAGGGCGATGAAATCCTCCCCGAGCGCCGCCGATAACCGTTGCAGACCGGCAATTTCGGTCGCGAGGACGTCCCGCGCGATTTCGAGGTGATCCGTCATGACTTCCACCGGGTGAACGGCCGCCGATCCAATTGCGACTTTCCTGTCATTGGGAATTGTTACAAAAGAATTGGACGACGAAACGCCGCTCCGGTCTAACTTTATCGTTCGAGCGGCGCAAATCGGCGCATCGGGCGCGGGTCGGAAAGAAGTTCCTTTTTTTACAGGCAGATCGACCAGAGGATAAGGCATGGCTGCGACAGCCAATTCCACGGTGACGATTACGGTTGGGTCGGGGGCCGGCGGCGCCGCTGCCCGCATCGACATCGCCAATGACCGCCCGTTCGTTTTGTTCGCGGGCCCTTGCGCCCTCGAAAGCCGCGCCCATGCGCTCGATATGGCGGCGGCGCTGAAGGAAATCACCGGCCGGCTTGGCGTCCCCCTCGTCTACAAGACCTCGTTCGACAAGGCGAACCGCACGAGCCTTGGCAGCGCGCGCGGCTCGGGGCTGCTCGCCGCCCTGCCCGTCTTCGCCGAGATCCGCGAGAAATTCGCGATTCCGATCGTCACCGACGTGCACGAGCGAGAGCAATGCGCCATCGCGGCGGAAGCGGTCGACATCCTGCAGATCCCGGCTTTCCTGTGCCGCCAGACTGACCTGATCGTCGCCGCCGCCGAAACCGGCAAGGTCCTTAAAATCAAGAAAGGTCAGTTCCTCGCCCCCGCCGACATGGCGAACGTCGTCGCCAAGGAAGTCGCAGCGGGAAACCCCAACGTTCTCGTGACCGAGCGCGGCGTCAGCTTTGGCTACAACACGCTGGTGACGGATTTCCGCGGCATTCCTATCATGGCGCGCGAGACGAATTGC
>CAZSBU010000050.1:0-12889 GCA_964605055.1 uncultured Caulobacterales bacterium
TCGGTTGGGCCGCGCGCTATGCGAGACCGACGAGGCCCGGCGGTTGTGCGCCGATAGTCCGCCTCAAATCAGACCGGGCCGGCGCCAAGACTGACGAGCAGGATCAGCGCGCCGATGGCCGCCGCCGCCGTCAGCGCCGATCCGACCGCTGCGCCGGTTGTCGCCCGTCCGGCGAGGCGCGCCGTGACGCCAGCGAATACCCCGTAAGCGGATAGAAGCGCGCCAGCGACAGCGATCCAGCCTGCAATCCCGATCTGCGGCGGCAGTCCGATGGGCAGCGCCAGCGGGTGCGCCGTTGCCCAGTTCATTGTCATCATCGCCGCGAGGCCGATGGCGGCCGCCGCAAGCGCCGCGCCCGCGAAGGCCGCAAGACGCGCCCGGCCCGTCGCCGGCGAGCGGCGAGGGGATTTCTCCCCATCAATCAGGCGGCCGACGAATCCGAGCGGGAAGGAAATCAGCGCAATGACGAGCGCAGCGATGATGGCGATCGGCGCATAGGGCAGCGCGCCCGCATCGACCGATTTATAGAGTTTGTAGGGCGCCCCGGTCGCGCGCCATTTCGTGACAAAGTCAGGCGCAGGCATATTGGCGGCGCAGGAGATGTCGAGCGTCGCTTCTGGGTCTGCGAGAAAGGCCTTCAGGATCGCGCCGCTGCACCCGTCAAGGTCGTCGACGAATACACCGTGTCCGTAATGGGGAAAGTCGACGCGCGTTGCCCGCGACAGGCCCGGCATGACGGCGTCTGCGCCGGATGGCGGGGTGACCGGGTCCGCCAGCCCCTGGCCGAGCAAGGTCGGAATATCGGTGACGAGCCGTTTCATCGCGGGATCAGGCGCGATCTTGTAGGCGGCTTCGCAGGTCGGCGTCGGGTCGGTCGTCTCGAGCCAGCGAGCTGCTTCGGGGTCCGCCTCAGCGAGCGCCCCTGTCTGCTCAGGAGACACGACGGCCGATCCGCGGCAGGAGGCGACGACATAGAGCCCCTGACCATAAGCAAGTGTAAGCGGCCGGGCGGCGGCGCTGACATAGGCGCGGAATGCGCTATCGTTGCGCGTTTCCATCGCCTCAAGAAGGACCGGCAGGTCGCCGTAAAACCCTCGATCATAAAGGATCTGGAAGATGAACATGGCGGCCAGCCGTCCGTCGAGCACGTATCGCGTCGCGCCCGAGGGCGCGAGTTCCGGGCCTTCAATGATCATTGGTTCCGCGTCAAAAGTCGCGATTGCGGCGCGCAGGCGGCCTTTCAAATCGCCAACATCGCGCGCGCACGCCTCGTCGGCGCTGCAAGCGGCGCTGACCGCATCGAGCGATGAATTAAAGCCGGCTGAGACTGCGCCCCAGCCAAAAATTGATCCAGTTGCGGCGGGCACAACGGAGTCAAGCACGAGCGCGCGGACGCCCTCTGGATCGACTTGCGCAACCGCCTGCGCGAGTTGCGTGCCGTAGGAAACGCCAAATACGGACCATTGCTCAAGCCCGAGCGCGCGCCGGATGTCGCGCACGTCAAGGGCGTTGTGCCAGGTTGAATAGGCGTCGACCGCTACGCCCGCCGCGCGCGCTTCAGCGAGGCACTCGCGCACGCGCTGCTGGTAGAATTCAACGCCGTCGGGCGCAACCGGCACCCCATATCGCCACGCATCGCCAATGCCTCGGCACAGCGCCGCTTCGGAATAGCCGACGCCGCGCTGATCGAAATAGATGAGGTCGGCGACGGCGCGGAAGCTCGCGGCTTGGGGTTCCGCCAGGTAAGCAACGCGCTCGGCGTACACGCCCGGGCCACCCGGGCCGCCGTCAAGGCGCACGACCGTGCCGCCCGGCGGGTTCGTCGCGGTTGAGGGGATTTTCATCACCGACAGGCGGATGAGGCGGCTATCCGGATCGGTGCGGTCCTCCGGGACCATGACGTAGCCACAGATGACAGTGCTGCGGTCAAATTTGAACGGATTGGGAAACGGGCAGACATTTTCGACAAATTTCGGGTCAAAGGATTGCCAGCGCGGGGCAATCTGTTCAGCCGCCTGTTCCCCGGCTGCAGCCTCTAGCGCAACATCTTCCAGCAAGGGACTGTCTGGCGAACTGTCCTGAAATGCGCTGGCGGATTGCGCGACGCTCAGGAAAAGAAGCGACGCCATGGCGGCTAGAAGACGTAAAGCAGCCCGCCGCGGAGAATAAGCCGCTCCGCCTTGATTGCATGAGATGATCATTCGCTCCCCCTAGAGAAATGTCATTGTCGTCTGGCCGCAAAATTCCTGATTGAAGGGTAATCCATCTCTTTGCCGTTTGTGTGACATTTGTCATTTGTGGCAACTAGCAGATGAAGCGCTGCGGGAGACCGCACTTTCCTTCTGTCCGGCGCTCTCCGCCCCCGCCGGCGCGACGCTCCGCAGGATGAAGAATCCTAAAAGCCCGGCGGCGATGGAGCCGAGGAGCACGCCGAGGCGCACCTCGTTCATTAGCGCGGGGCTGTCGAACGCCAGCGAGCCGATGAAGAGGCTCATGGTGAAACCAATGCCGGTCAAGCACCCGACCCCGAAGAGCGATTTCCAGTTCATCCCCTCCGGCATGCGGGCTGCGCCGATGACGAGCGCCAGCGCAGCCATGCCGACGACGCCAAGCGGTTTGCCAATCAGAAGGCCGAGCCCGACGCCAAGCGGCACAGATCCAGTCAACGCGCCAGCCGACATGCCTGCAAAGGAAACGCCGGCGTTGGCGAAGGCGAATACGGGCAGGACCAGAAAGGCGACCCACGGGTGAAGATCGTGTTCAAGCGTCTCGAGCGGCGAGGGGTCGTCTTTCTCGCGGCCGTCGATGGGGATCATCAGCCCCGTGACGACGCCCGCCAACGTCGCGTGCACGCCCGATTTAAGGACGCACACCCAGACGAACGTGCCGATCAGCACGTAGGGAATGACCTTCATGATGCGCGCGCGGTTAAGCGCGTAGAGAGCGGCAAAGCCTGCAAGGCCAAGGCCCAACGCTTCAAGCGACAGGTTCGACGTGTAGAAGATCGCGATGATGACGATGGCGCTGAGGTCGTCGATGATGGCGATCGCCAGCAGAAGTATTTTCCAGCTCATCGGCGCGCGCGGGCCGAGCAGCGAAAGAACGCCGAGCGCGAAAGCGATATCGGTTGCGGCCGGAATGGCCCAACCGTCAATCGTCGCCGCGTTGCCCCAGTTGAACCCGGCATAGATGAGAGCCGGCGCCGCAACGCCGCCGACGGCGGCGAACAAGGGCAGCGTCGCCTGCTGCCGCGTCGACAGTTCGCCCCGCATCACCTCGCGTTTTATTTCGAGGCCGATGAGAAAGAAAAACGACGCCATGAGGCCGTCATTGATCCAGAGAAGCAGGGGCTTGTTGATCTCGAAGTCGCCAACCTCGATAGACATGCCCGTCGACAAAAGGCTCGCATAAATCTCTCTGAGTCCGGGCACGTTGCTGGCGATGAGCGCCAGCGCGGCGGCCGCCATCAGCACAATGCCAGCGGAGGATTGCAGATTGAGAAACTTCTCGATCCGGTTGATGACGGCGTCGACCATACGGTCTCCTCGTTCTTACTACTGACGCGCGCGACGACGACAGGCTTGTGGTCTTCCGCACAGGCATAGGCAACGCAACCGCTGAATGCAAACTGACGCCCAGCCGCGTCACCGGCGGCAGCGCGCGGGTAAATACTGATCGACTGCTGGACTGCGCGTCTGCATCCTGATGCAGCTTGCAGCGAAGGCTAACTGCCCGAAGGGAGACAAACATGACCATCCTCGTGAAGGCCAAGCCCGTTTCATTCATCCTCGTGCGCGACCGCGAGAAAGCGAAAGAGTTTTATGGCGGCGCGCTCGGCCTCAAGATGGTGTCGGAGGACGCATTTGCAGCGACCTACGACCTCGGCGGCGGCGCAACGATGCGCTTGACGACGGTCGCGGATTATCAGGCTCATCCGCATACGGTCATTGGCTGGCATGTCGGCGATTTGGGCGCCGCCGTGAAATCGATGAAGGCGAAGGGCGTTTCGTTCAACGTCTATGAGGGCTTCGGTCAGGACGCGGATGGCGTCTGGACCGCGCCCGACGGCTCCATGAAAGTTGCATGGTTCAATGACCCCGAAGGCAATGTGCTGAGCGTCAGCGGCGTCTAGTCGGTCCGTCGCCACTATGGCGCCGTGAATGCAATCCTGCGACCCTGAGCATGATTTGCGCGCGCGTCTGTCAGGCGCTTGACGCAGCGCTTATAAATTTTTATCGCCCTTGATCATCATTCCTTGTTGCGTCTGTTGAGCGCCGTCATGAAACGATTAAAATGTCTCGCGGCATTGCTTGCCGTCACTGTTGGGTTAAGCGCACAGGCGCGCGCGCAGGCAGACGGCGATTTTCAGGCGTGGTCGGCGCTGTTCGTCGCTGGTCCGCCTGCGGAGCAGTCGCGGCTGCTTCTCTGGTTCGACGGTCACGCGCGATTCACGGGTGACGCGAGCGATCTCGGCGTCAGCATCATCCGGCCGGGCCTCGGCTGGCGCGTTTCTGACCGGCTCGACGTGTGGGCTGGCTATGCGCGCGTCGTCGCCCGACCAGAGGGAGCGCCCAATGTCGAGGAAAACCGTATCTGGCAGCAGGCGACCTACCCGATCGCCGACGTGCTTGGCGGCGCGCTCTCGGGGCGCACGCGGCTCGAGCAGCGCCTGCGCGAAGCGGGGGAGGACACCGGCTGGCGGGCGCGCCAGTTCCTGCGCTGGGAGCGGCGCTTTGCCGGCTCGCCCGTCTCGGCGCTTGTCTCCAACGAGCTATTTATCAATTTCAACGACGCCGACTGGGGGCAGCAATCCGGCTTTGACCAGAATCGCTTCTTTGCCGGCGGTGCGTGGCGTTTATCCGGGCGGGTGCGCCTTGAGAGCGGTTACCTCAACAACCACCTGAACCTTGCTGGCCCCGGCAGCCAGACAAACCATAACATATTTGCGGCGATGTTCCTGAGTCTTTGAGATCTTCTTGGCACAGTTGACGGTCAGAGATGGATGAACGCATGCCAGCCACCGGGCGCTTACTATCCGCAGAAAACTTCATTTCGATGCCATGCGAGATAGGTCGCGTGCGGTCTCGCTCGTAGGTCTGCCGGCAGGATAAGTCGACGTTCCGGAAGGATCAGCCGGTCAAGCATGCCGCTTGGGGTCTTGTCTTTTGCAATGAGCACGGAGTGATCGTCGTCGAGGGAAATCAATCCCCGGTCGAACATCCAGTGCACTGTGCCAGAGAGAGCCAATCCGTTCCGAACCGTATCCGGGCCGTCATGTTCAACGGGCCGAATATGCGCAGCTTGAACTTCGGGGCGTCCGCCGCCGTTGCGCAGGCTGAGGCCCGAAATCGCGCACCGATTTTGGTAGGCAATCTTGACCTGCCGAGCGAACGCCGCGTCCCGAAATTTGCGATTGGTCAATTGCGTAACGACGGGACGCAGGAATTCTGAAGAATCCTCGGCAAAGCCGTCTATCGTGTGCGCCGCTTGTTGTAATCCGAGCAGCGCTGGGTCTGTCGTGAGCCCCATACGCAAGATCGCATCAAATTCATTGGGCGGAATTGGGCGCACTGACCAACCAAACATTCCCTTGTTCGGTGAGCCGTCCGGCTTCTGAAGAGCACTCTCGAAGTATTGCTCGGCGATCCGGAACGGCACCGCGCGCGCAAATTCGAGATATTCCGTCATGCGAGCATAGAAGTGGTCTGGTTTAACGGGGTCTTGTTCAACTGACTGCAATCGCGCGGTTGCGAAGTAAGACAAGCGGCCGTCGTTTCGGCGCGGCTCATAATAAATGATCCAGTCGCCCATGGCTTCGGTCACCGCCCGAAGATATTTACCTGGAAAGTGATATTGCTCTTCCGGCTTGTCGTTGTAACGAGAGTCCGAGCGATGGGTGAAAACCGCGTGAGCCATCCGCTACGAATGGCGCCATTCGCGAAGATTGGCCAGGCGAGGCGGAACGGCCCCTAGCGCCGCGCGGCAGCGACAACCGCCATGCGGCCTTCGCTGAGGTGCTGCCGGACGGCGTCGAGCGACAGGGTGAATTTCTTCGCCGCGCCGTCGCAGGAGCAGAACTCAAGGCGGCAATCGCCGCACTCGGCCATGTCGTACTCGCCGCGGGGCGCGACGCCGACGCCGCCTTCGCTGGCGTAAAACACGACGTCTTTGATCATGACTTTCTGGGCGAGCGGAATGGCGGGTCCCCTGATATCCGGCTGGCGGCGGTCCGGTATATTTTTATCGTTCAGTATAGGGCCTAATAGGTTCATGATTTGTCAATAGAAAGGCGGCTTGGCGGCGACAGGAAGGCTAAAAAAACTTACTCCGGTTTAACCAAGACACGTCGACGGCGTGTTGCGGCGCAACGCCGTCTCGCCGCAATTGCAGCGCGCCGCAATGCGGCGAATGAGAGGAAAGGGGAGGCGGGAAGGATCTCATCTGTACCGACGCCCCCGGCGGGCGCCGCCGTCGCGCACGACGTCGCGCAAGCCGCCCGCAACTTCCGCATAAAAACCAAGCAGCGCGCTCTCGTCGGCGATGTTCGAGGCGGGATAGGCCCCGTCGATAGCGAGGCGCGGCGCGCCTTCATGGGCGGCCGTCATGAACGCCTTCCAGATCGCGGCCGGATAGGCGCCGCCCGTCACTTTGCTCATCGCTTCGTACTCGTCATTTCCGACCCAGACGCCTGCGACAAGTTGCGGCGTGTAGCCAACGAACCAGGCGTCGCGCCAGTCGTTCGTGGTGCCGGTCTTGCCGACCGCCTGCCGCGCGCCAAGATTGGCGCTGCGCCCCGTTCCCGTCGACATGACCTGATAGAGAACATGGCTGACGTCGCGGGCGACCGCCGGATCGATCGCCGGCTCGGGCCGTTTTTCATCGTACTGATAAAAGATCCGCCCGCGCCCGTCGGCGATCTCGTCGATGGCGTAGGGTTCGACGCGCGTTCCCCCGCGCGCGAATGGCAGATAGGCCGAGGTCAGATCGTCGAGCGTCATGTTGGCGCCGCCGAGCGCAATTGACGGCACAGGGGCGAGCGGGGCATCAAGCCCCAAGCGCTGGGCCATTTCGACGACCTTCTGGCGGCCGACCCGCTCGCTCACCTGCACGGCGACCGTATTGATCGACTGCGCCATCGCCTCGGTCAGGCGCACGGCCCCGGCGTATTCATCCGTGTAGTTCTGCGGCTTCCAGCCTTCGATATCGATTGGCTGGTCGGTGAAGCGCGTCTGCGGCGTCATGCCGTTCTCGAACGCGGCGGCGAAGACGAACGGCTTGAAGGCCGAGCCCGGCTGGCGTTTGGCCTGCACCGCGCGGTTGAACTGGCTTTCCACATAGGAAACCCCGCCCACCATGGCGCGCATCGCGCCGGAGGTTTCATAGGCGACGAGGGCTGCCTGGCGGGCGCCGGCGGCGCGCGCTTCCTCGGTCATGACCTGGCGCACGGCCGCCTCCGCCGCTTTTTGCATGCGCGCATCGAGCGTCGTGCGCACCACGAGGTCGATGGCGCCGGGCCCGGCGATCTCGCGCGCTTTGGCGGCTGCGTAGTCGAAGAAATAGCCGAGCTCGGCGGCGCCGCCGCCAGCGACGACGACCGGGGGCGCGGCCTGCGCGGCGAGGCGCTCCGCCTCGGTGATCGCCCCGACCTCGACGAGGTTGGCGAGCACTTTCTCCGCCCGCTCCGTCGCCCCGATGGGGTTCTGCGTCGGGGCGAGCGTTGACGGCGCTTTGGGCAGCCCCGCAAGCATCGCCGCCTCGGACAGCGAGACCTCGCGCGCCGACTTGCCGAAATAGGTCCGGGCGGCGGTCTCCACGCCATAAGCGCCCGCGCCGAGATAGATGCGGTTCAGATAGAGCGAGAGGATTTCATCCTTGCTCAGACGACCTTCGAGCCAGACGGCGAGCAGCGCCTCGCGCGCCTTGCGCACATAGGTCTGTTCGGGGCTGAGAAAGAGGTTGCGGGCGAGCTGCTGCGTGATGGTCGAGCCGCCCTCGACGACGGCGCCGCGCCGGAAGTTGACGACCGCGGCGCGCGCAAGGCCGCGAATATCGACGCCGCGATGGGTGTAGAACCGCCGGTCTTCGGTGGCGAGGAACGCCTCGATGAGGAACGGCGGCAGGTCTTCGACCGCCACAGCCTTGCCGTAGCGGGGCCCGCGCGCGGCGAGTTCCTCGCCATTGCGGTCGAGAATGACGACCGAGGGCAGGCGATTGACCGCCCACAGATCCGCCCCTTCGGGCGGGCGCGGGGCGAGGATGACGAAGAGCCCATAGAGCCCGGCGCCGGCCCCGATAAAGGTGAGCGAGGCGGCGAGGAAACCCGCCTCGGCCAGCATCGCCTTGCGCGCGGCGTTGCGCTCGGCGGGCGTGCGGATGGGCTTCGGCTTGCGTTCCTGTTGGGGATCGGGCGTTGCGCGCGCTCGCTGCACCCGTTCATAGCGCGCGACGCCAGCGCGTTTCAGCTTGCCCATGCGGGCGCTGGCCGCCGCGCCTGCCGCCGTCAGCGCCTTGCCGCCGGCGGCGGCCCTGCCGCCCAGCCATGCCGCCAGGCGCGTCGCCAGAGCGCCGCCGCGACGAGGCTGTTTCGGGCGCGCTGGCCGGCCATTTCTCCGACCATCAGGTCGTCTTGGCTGCGGGGTGTCGTTCTCGCCCATGTGGGCAAATCCTTTATTGGCAAACGCCTTCGGCCTCTTCGAGGGGCCGCTTCTGAAACGCCGCCGCCGTGGAGATATAACCGCCGGATGGCGATCCGTTTGAGCCCCCCGGCTTCGCGACTCGCGATTTATCATGCCCGTCATCGCGTCAGAAGCGTGGTGAAGCCTTGGAAACATTATGGCTGCGTAAGGTGCGGCGGCGACGTGGTTGGCGACGGGGGCCTCGCCCGCCACGGCCTTGCCGAGTAGAGCGGCTGCTAAAAACGTCCCCCGCTGAAGGGTAATGCGCCCCGGCGCGAATGGGTTCCACTCCTGAGCGAGACGCCGCCGCTTTCAAAACCCGCCGGGCCGGCCGATAGTCGGGCGATGAGCGAACCGCCCGACGACCCCGGCGAGCAGACGGGCCTCCGCCCCGGATACTGGCTGACCGTGCCGCTGGCTGAGATGACGCGGCCCGAGTGGGAGGCGCTGTGCGACGGCTGCGGCAAGTGCTGTCTCGTGCTGCTCGAAGACGACGACAATGGCGAGGTGTGGGAGACCGACGTCGCCTGCCGCCTGTTCGACGCCAAGGCCCGCCGTTGCACCGATTACGCCAACCGCCAGGCGCGCGTGCCGGACTGCGTGAAGCTCGATGCGGTCAACGCCGCCGCCCTGCCGTGGATGCCGCAGACCTGCGCCTATCGGCGCCTTGCCCGGGGAGAGGGCCTGCCTGACTGGCACCCGCTGATCACGGGCGATGCGGCCTCGGTCGCCGCCGCAGGCGCCGCCGTTCCCGGCGACCTCATCTCCGACACGGCCATCCGCCGCGACCTTCTCTGGACGCGCGTGAAGGGGAGGCGGGTGTGAGGGGAGCTTAGTGTCCGTTTGAAATCTCTCCTTCGCCCTTCGTAACGCGCCTTCCCTTTCATCCTGAAGGCCGCGAGGCGGCGTCACGAAGGACAAAGGGGACGGCGCCGCCAGGATGAAGGCGAGATTTCAAACGGGCTCTTAGGTTTTCAGCGAAGCCTAATGATGCATTGTGCTGCGCCTGACGCACCCGACATACTGCACTTAATTCACCCAGATTCACCCAGTTAGCTTGCGTCATAATATCGTTATAACTTTGTAAAATAAATTTATAGTGATATTTTGCTCGGGGGAGTGAATAATGCAGGCTTTAAAAGTTTTTATTTGTGCAGCATTGAGTGCGTTCCTCACCGGATGCGTTGCTCCAGGCAGGAATGCAGTTAACATTTTGAATGCAGATTTCTCGCTGTATCCAAGAGAAAGGGGCGCTTTAAGTAGCAATTTGATTGGCTCCCCAGTAGGCGACACCGTTACGCTGAATGGCTTTGGAAGATATGACATTGAATCTTTTACTGGTCAAAATCGTCTCTACTTTATTGCTTTGGAGCCTATCAATTCAACTGACGTATATTTTTCACCAAGCTTAACATTTAGATCGGCTCCAGAGCTATCAATTGGCAATAGCGTAACCTATCTTGTTTCTGGCGTGATTGGGGGGCCTGAGGCTGGAGAGGCAGCAATTGTTGTTGGGCACGATCACTATTGTGAAGTAGCGAAGTTTCGCCTTGTCCGCAATGAGTCCAGAAACGAGTACGATATAATTCTGGTAAATATAAGAAATCAGGAAGTATATTTAGCAACAACTTCAAATGGCAGATATGCACTTACAGTTGACGTCAACAGGCTGACTCGTACCGCAACAATCACCGCTCCCGGTCCGGTTTCGAGGATCGTTCCGTTCGAGCCTGAGGCATTGAGGGAGTTCTGCCGATCTTGGCAGATTGCGTACGTCGTCGTCGGTCAAACATCTGGCCAGCCGGCCATGACAATTGAGTTAGTGTCGGTGGTCAGCAAAAATATTGAGCCTTCCGTTTTCCTCAGAGGCGAGTAGCGTTCTTGTCTTGACGGTTTTTTGTACAACCGATCCATTGCCTAGTCAGCCGTAGCCCAGCCGTAGCACCAAAAAAGTTACATCGGACCTGTTCGTCAAACCACTGAGTTTTTGTCGGTGCATTGCGCTGCGCTTAATGCAGCCTACCTCGCTATGGCGTTGAATTCATTATTCAGTACAAAGAGCGTTGGCATTAAGTCCATATAATCGTTTGATTTAAAGGCGGTTGAGTTGTATTTTTTTATAATCGGCCGTTATTGGCTTTCTAGCGCAGCTTCGGGGGAACAGCGTAATGCGTTTAAATTCCAGCGTATTACTGTGCTTTTTAACTGGGGGATGCGCGGTTGACATCGTCGATCGAACCGGTCCCTTGACCTACAACGCACCAGACAACATGCAAACAATTCGGGTAGGCGTTACACCCCGCGGTGGCCGCGATCAGATTGTCGAAAACGCAACAGTCGCGTTTGGCTCAAATCCTTCTCAACCAATGGAGCCATCTGGCTCACCCAACGTCTTTCAAGCGGAAGTATCCCTTCCGCTTTGTCAGGAGGTAATTGAATATAGCTTTTCGGTTCGATATGGCGCAGCAACGTCGACACGGCGGGCAACCGCGCGCGCACCTCGAAATGGCGTTTTCCGCAAGCCGATCAGCGGGCAACCCGCATCGTGTACGAATGGGGTGCCTGAAGGACAAGGGAGAACTTTTCGGGTAGATGTGACTTCTGATATGCCGGATACCGAGCCTGGCGACGGCTTATGCCGCGACGGAAATGGTCGATGTTCACTAAGGGCTGCGATTATGGAGGCAAATGCGAGCCCGGGAAGCGACATAATCCTTTTGGGCCTCGAACGCTACAAACTGTCCATACCTCCGAATACAGAGGGAGAATTGGAGCTTGACGCCAGCCGCGGCGACCTCGACGTAACTGAAGCGCTCAGCATAATCGGCGCACGTCGAGACTCTGCTACCTCGCTCGATGATGCGCTTATTTACTACCCTGATGTGAGGAATCGTGACTACCGTAGTGACCAAGAAATATTTAAAGACAACCCTTCAAACGAAGGGGAAATTACCAAAATCGATGGTGGAGGTTTGGATCGCGTATTTCAAATTGCGCGCGAAGCAGACCTCGTCCGATTGGAAGACGTGATTATTACCGGAGGGCGCGCAGCGGACCGTAATGGAGGCGGTATTTACAACGCTGGCGGTCTGTCGTTGGTCCGCGTCGGCATAGTGGAGAATGCTTTATTTCAGGTCAATTATCGCGGAGCGGGCACAGCTATTCGAGGGGCCGGCATTTATAACTCTGGCCGGATTGAAGCTACACAGTTGGGAGTTTTGCGAAATAAGGTTGAAGGCGCTTCCGGCATCGCCGGAGGCATATACAATGCAGGGGGCGGATATCTCACGTTTGAACAGTCATTGATTGCATACAACAGATCTGTGATAGCCTCAGCATTTTATAACGAAGCAGCACACACCACACCAAATTTCCTACCTTCAGCCTATGCTTCCATCAATAATACTACAGTTTTTAAAAATGTGTCAAACGCCGATGTTGCCAATTTTCAGCTTAATCCGTATGAAGAATGCTTGGGATGTTTTGGGGAGGATCAAAGTCCATACCATAGCACTTTTGCAATAGTTGATAATGGCCGCATGAATTTAAGTTTCGTAACACTGCATAATATGGGAAATAGACTAGCATATGGAGAAATCTCAGCGGGCCCCTCAACTTACGTCGAACATTCATTATTTCTAATGCCTGTCAGCTCATTCAGCAACCGTAGTTTTCATTGCAATGGCGAACTTAAGACGGTTTGGGGCGGTAATGTGCTCATCGAGGGCGAGCAGAATGAAGGTGAGTATCGGGACGGAATAAGGCTTTATGCGAAATGTGAGTTTGCCAACCCAACCCTCGTTGTGCAGGCCCCACCTGGGGAAGGCGTTGCTGGCTTCGCGTATCTTAACTGGACCAACTTTGGTAACAACCTACAACTCAGAAAAGTAGAATCGAGCTTTTTGCCAGTTATTCCAATTGTGCCAGTTCCCGAACCGAGTCGAGATGTTTGGCGGATCAACGAATTGGTCGATCATATACGACCAACAACACCGATTTGCGCCATCGCAACCGATCAGCGCGGGATGCCGCGACCGATAGACGGTGACGGCGATGGCGACGCCCACTGTGATCCTGGTGCCTACGAATATCACCCGTCGGATACCGTTGATTTTGAATGGCCGCCTGACTAGGCTGAAAATCGTTCAGCAAGCGTAGCAAGCGTAGGGCGGGTTGAGCGCAGCGATACCCGCCGCGCGTTTCTCGCCCGCATA
>CAZSBU010000050.1:12899-14840 GCA_964605055.1 uncultured Caulobacterales bacterium
TGGTACCTGCAACAAATCCTGTTACGTCGCGGCCGTCCGGCGGGTATCGCTGCGCTCAACCCGCCCTACTCGCTGCACCGTGCGTTGCCAGTTCGTGCTTGACCGGAGAGCAGGCGGCCGCCTCCGTTGCGGCTCGACGCCTGCGCGTTCACGCATTTTACATGCGCATGATCGATCACTATATCTCACGCCACGAACCGCCCCGACGGAATGCAATATGCGCAACGCACCCGCCTCGAAACGCCGAAGCGTCAATTTGACGATCAGCGAAGACGTCATCAAGGCCGCCAAGGCTCTGAACCTCAACGCCTCGCAAGCCGCCGAAGCGGGAATCGTTGACGCTATCCGTCGCGCTCGCGAGGAGGAGTGGCTGAAGGGCGCCCGTCCGGCGATCGCCGCCCACAACGCGCGGGTCGAACGCGAGGGCACGTTGCTGACGCCAGCATGGTTGGCGCCTGAAAGCGATGGCGCGGTTTGACGTCTAACGCCTGCGCGGCGGATCGAATTTGCTTGTCGTGGACGTGCAGGCCACATTGCTGGATGACTTGAATACGCGCGTGGTTGTTCCGCTGGTCGCCAAATCGCTGCTGGCGGAGGAGAGTTATCCGCGGCTGAAGCCGGTCATCCCGGTCGCGGATGCGCTCTGTGTCCTCGTTACGACCGACATCGCCGCCATTCCGCTCTCGCGGCTTGGCGAACGCGTCGGCAATGTCGAGGCGGCGCACCGCGGCGAAATCGTGGCGGCGCTCGACTTCCTTATTCAGGGATTTTAGCAAGGAAGCCGTAGGGCCGCATTAAGCGCAGCGCAATGCACAGGAAGTGTTTGCGTTACTACGGTAGAATTCGTCCGGGATCGGAGCTATCCATCACTTGATATTTTGGCTTATTGATTGCGCCGTATCAGACATTTTTTTCTGAATGTTACTGAGCGTCGACATCAATTTTGATAGGCGATCCATCGCCATTTGCAGCTTCAACGAACGCAATTCATCAGCATCGCTCAAGTCGTCGAGGTTTTCCTGAAGGCGGTCGATTTCGCCATCAAGCTCCGCGCGTTCAGCCGCCGGCAATTTTGCGATCTTCCCCTCAACATTCAGCAAGCACATTCGCCAATCGGCCACACGGCTCGCGGCGCAGGGATTGTCGCCGACGGTCGCGAGTTTGCTCGCTCGCCGCGCTTCTCGTTTCTTACGGTTGGCGTCCTGCATTGATGCGAGCAGCGTGCGCAGGTCTTCTTCGGCTTCTCGCGCTGCGGTCATCATGACCAAAAACACAGTCGCCTCAATATCCGCCCCCTCAAACGCCAACGGCTGCGGCGCAGGAGTTCCCGAGGATGAAGCACTGGATTGCGCGAGGCTCGGACTGTGAGCGGTCGTCTGTGCGCAGGCAGGCATTCCGATCGCAAGTGCGACTAAGATCCAAATTCCCCGCATGGCAGACCCCCGAAACGCCCATATATAAGTTAGCATGCGGGGCCACGTCACGCAACGCGCTTTGCCGGGCGTACGGAGTATTCGGATGTGCGAAAAATCCATCAAGCCAGCCGTAGGGTGAGAAGCGCTACGCTTAACGTACTGTACCCTGCCTACGCCGCCGCAGCCTGCGCCTTGTACTCGCGCACGGCGACGGCGGTGACCTGAAGCGCGTAGACGTCATAGACGCCGTGGGCGATGATCGGCGCAATGAGGTCGCCTGTCCACATGTACAGCCCGCCAAAACACAGGCCGATGACGGTGGAGATCAGGAAGTAGCCGACATTGGCCGCGTGCGCGATGCCGAACAGGAGTGACGCCAGCGCAAGCCCCCCGATCGGGCCGATCCAGCCTTGCAGCATTGGCTGGAGCGCGCCGCGGAAGACCATCTCCTCGGCTAGAGCAGATTCTCATTAGTCCCGGTCGTATCCGGCGTGGGCGAAGAAGTTTTCGCACTCGGCGCGGTTGA
>CAZSBU010000051.1:0-2652 GCA_964605055.1 uncultured Caulobacterales bacterium
GACCCATTCGGTGCAGCAGCCGGGCGGTGCGGGCGCCACGTCGGGCGGCCAGCGCGAATTCGTTCCGACGCTCGCCCGCGCGGCGGTCGCCGTTGGCGTCGCCGCCGTTTTCGCCGAAACCCATGAGAACCCTGAACGGGCGCCATCCGACGGCCCCAACATGATCCCACTCGCCGCGCTCGAGGCTTTCCTGAAAGACATCCAGGAAATCGACCGCCTCGCCAAGGCGAGAAACTCCCTGCACGGATACTGCAATTGACCCCCGTAAAGGATGGCTGCTGAACATGCGATTGTCGCGAAAGGATAAAATTTTCCCGCCCAGCGGCGCCGGATGCAAACGCCTGCCCCGCATCGTCGGGCTCGTTGGCGGCGCCGGCTTCATCGGCTCGGCGGTCGTGCGCATGGCGCTCGATCGCGGTCTGTCGGTCGTCAATTTCGACAAACTGACCTATGCGGCCAATCTCGACAATCTGAAGGGCTGGGACGACCGGCCCGGCTACGCCTTCGTCGAGGGCGACATCTGCAATCGCGATCATGTCGCCGGGGCGCTGGCGCGGCACCGGCCGGACGCCGTCATGCACTTGGCCGCCGAGAGCCATGTCGACCGCTCGATCGACGGGCCGGGCGCCTTTATCGAGACGAACATCGTCGGAACCTTCACGCTCCTCAACGAGGCGCGGCGCTATTATGAGGCGCTGGCGGGCTCCGCGCAGGACCGCTTCCGCTTCCATCACGTATCGACCGACGAGGTCTACGGCTCGCTCGGACCGGATGGTCTCTTCACCGAGGAAACGCCTTACCGGCCCAACTCGCCCTATTCGGCCTCGAAGGCCTCGTCGGACTTTCTCGTCCGCGCCTGGCGCGAGACGTTTCACCTGCCGACCGTCACAAGCAATTGCTCGAACAATTACGGCCCCTATCAATTCCCGGAGAAACTCATTCCGGTTGTCGTTCTCGCCGCGCTCGAAGGCCGCCCCATTCCGGTCTATGGCAAGGGCGAGAATATCCGCGACTGGCTCTATGTAGACGATCACGCCGATGCGCTCCTGACCATTCTCGAAAAGGGCGCGCTTGGCGAGACCTATAATGTCGGCGGCGAGAACGAGCGCCGCAATATCGACCTTGTCATGACGATCTGCTCCCTGATGGATGAGTTGGCGCCGCGCGAAGAGCCTCATGCGGAGCTCATCGCCTATGTGAAAGACCGCCCCGGCCATGATTTGCGCTACGCCATCGACGCCTCGAAGATCCGCCGCGAACTTGGCTGGCGACCGGCGACATCGGTCGAGGAGGGGCTCGCCAAAACCGTGCGCTGGTATCTCGATAACAGATGGTGGTGGGAAGCGATCCGCCAGCGCGGCCATTCCGCCGACCGCATCGGCCTCGGCGGCAAGGCGTAATTCAAAACGATCAGGGGAAGGACGGCGATGAAGGGAATCATTCTGGCGGGCGGCTCGGGCACGCGGCTCTATCCGATCACGCAGGCGGCCTGCAAACAGCTCCTGCCGGTCTATGACAAGCCGATGATCTATTATCCGCTGACGACGCTGATGCTGGCCGGCATCCGCGACGTTCTCGTCATCACGACGCCGGAGGATCGCGATATCTTCGCGCGCCTTCTCGGCGACGGGGCGCGCTGGGGCTTGTCGATTGCTTATGCGGTTCAGCCGCGCCCGGAGGGACTGGCTCAGGCGTTCCATATCGGCGAGGACTTCATCGCCGGCGACAAGGCCGCGCTCGTTCTCGGCGACAACATCTTTTACGGACATGGGCTCGGCGAGATGCTCGAGGAGGCGGCGAACCTTGCTTCCGGCGCCGTCGTGTTCGGCAGCCATGTTCTCGACCCGGAGCGTTACGGCGTTGTCGCATTCGACGCCTCGGGCCGCGCCGTGTCGATTGAAGAAAAGCCGGTGCGTCCGAAATCGAATTACGCCGTCACCGGACTTTATTTCTACGACGAAAGCGTGTGCGAGCGGGCGCGGCGCGTCAAACCCTCGGCGCGCGGCGAGCTTGAGATCACGACGCTGAACCAGATGTATCTCGAAGACGGCGCCTTGAGCGTGCGTCTCCTCGGGCGGGGATTCGCCTGGCTCGACACGGGCACCTACGCCTCGCTGTTGCAGGCCGCCCAGTTCGTGCAGACCGTAGAGGAGCGGCAGGGCCTGAAGATCGGCTGCGTCGAGGAAGTGGCGTTCCGTATGGGATATATCGGCGCCGATGAAGTACGCGCGCTGGCAAAGCCGCTTCTCAAAAGCGGCTACGGCGCCTATCTCGAACGCATCGTCGACGAACAGGTGTTCTGAACGGCGCGCCCGCGCCTCAATCGGCGTCACGCGACCACCGCCCTGTCGCTTACCCGTCGCCATGCCGCGCCGTCAGAGAAGGCGATGGTCGCCCCGCCCGCCTCGTCGGTCACATAGATGATCTGACCCGCGCCCGCCGCCGCCGACGGCAATGACGCCTTTGCGTAGCTCGCGACGCGCACCGGGCCGTTGACGTCAAGCGCGCAGACTGGCGCCGCCGTTGCGATCCCAACCAATCCTGACGATGTGATGCGCATCCGTTCCGCAACGCCGTTTGAGCCAGTGCGGAACGTCATCGCGCTCGGGATGCTCGCGAAGCCTGTAGCCGCATCAATCAGGCAATCGATCA
>CAZSBU010000051.1:2662-3356 GCA_964605055.1 uncultured Caulobacterales bacterium
CCGGTCTGACGCCACGCGCCGTCTTTGTACCCCCGGAAAGAAAAGCCCCCGAGACGGTCGCCGATCTCGACATCCGCCGGGACCGCACGCGTTCCCCGCGCCTTGCGCTGAACCGAGAAGGCCGAACCATTGCCTGTTGCTCCGGTGTAGGAGGACAGCATGAGCAGGAAAAAGCCGCCGCCCTGTTTGTCGAAATCAACGTCTCCAGCGACATCGGGCGTCGTTCCATCATCGCCGCTCAGATGCAGGCGCGCAGTCGGCGCAGCTTGCCCGATGCCGACATTGCCGGTGTCCTTGTCGATGGCGATGGCGTCGTGGAACGTCGCGCCGTCGGGGCTGACCTTGATCGAGAAGTCGTCATTTCCCGCAAGGCCCATCTCGGCGCGGCCAGAGAACGCCGTCTGATAGAGCAGGCTTGCGGTGTCTCCGCTTGCGGCCTTGTTGATCTTCAGCTGATGGCCCGCGCCCTCATTGTTCAACAGCGTCGCCGGTGCGCTCACCGTCAGCCGGTTGGTCGCATCCGCGGTGGCGTTGACGCCGAGGAGCGCGCCGCCCGTCGCGACCCACGCGTCGCCGTCAAAAGTGATGAGCGCGCGTTCGGCCTCGCACCACGCCCGCCATCCCGCGCGCGGCGCATGGAAGAGCCACGCACCGTCTTGAAAGGCGGCGATGCGCCCCTCGGCGCCCGCCCATT
>CAZSBU010000051.1:3366-4225 GCA_964605055.1 uncultured Caulobacterales bacterium
GATCGCGGCGACGAGATAGCGCGCGCCTTCGACGGGCGCTTCGGGCGGATTGGTGCGGGTGCGGTCGATCACCGAGAGCTGGACGAGCGCATCGAGCGCCCGGATCGCCTCATTATGGGTAACGTGCTTCTGCGCCTGTTGCGGCGCGATGTAGGGCAAGGCGAGGTTCGGCGTATCGTCCATCTCGGGGCTCCGCTGGCGGCTCGGGTAAAAATTTCCGAGCAGCCTAAAGCCCCTGAAGGGGGTGGGGGATAACTGGCGGGACGGTTGCGAATTCCGCCGTGCGGCCCTGTATTTACATGGTTAATAAAAATCGCCGTTCGTCTTTGTGCGAACTATGAAAACAGCTTCATGAACGACCCGAAGCCGGCGAGATCGCCCAGCCCGTCGGGGAAGCGCAAGGAACCGTCGAGGAGCGCCTGCGGCGCGGCCTTGCGCTTCAGGAGGAGATCAATCCAGCCTTCCGTTGTTGTTTCAATCCTCAGGTCTGCGTCCGGCGCGGGCTCCTCCGTCACGATGGCGACGCCCCTGCGCACTTCGACGCGGAAGCGCTGGTCGGTATCGCGAAAATGAAACTCCGCGACGCGGGCGACCGTCTCCGCCGCCTTGGCGTCGAGATTGACGGCGAGCGCCGCCATGAAATTCGCAACCGGCATCTGGCGCACGAAGGAAAGGCTGCGCGCGTCTACGGCGCCTTCCTCAATCGTCAGGCTGCCGTCGTTGACTGTCGCCAGGAAGGCCTCCATTATGCCGATGTTCGAGCCGCCGGCCGTGGCTGCCGGATTGAAGTTTGCCAGCACCTGCACGCCTTCAATCGAGACGTTGAACTGACGGCTGCCCGCACCGCCGGCATTGCCGA
>CAZSBU010000051.1:4235-13597 GCA_964605055.1 uncultured Caulobacterales bacterium
GCTGCCGTCGATCTCGCCCGCCTGCGTCAGCAGATAATTTCGGCCATTGGGCGAGACGCTCCGCGCGGCAAGGCCGCGAAACGCGTTCGCCTTGACCACCGCCGCCGCGTTGTCGTCCGGATCAGCGCCGAGCGCCAGCGTTGCGAACTCCGCCGCCATGGCGAGATCGCCGGCGTTAAGCGCCGCCTCCGCCGCCGCCGTCAACGTCGTCGCGTTGGCCGCGAGGTCCGCGTAGGCGCGGGCGCGCGCTTCAGGCGGGGCGCGGAACAAATGGACGCCGTCGCCGTCGAACCAGCCGAGATAGCCGGCGTATATTGAGCGCACCGACCAGGCGACTGTGCCGTAATGTTCCAGCAGGAACGGGTGATCGATAAGATGCGGCGGCAGTTTGACGAAACCGACGAGTTCATCTGGCGACAGGCCCATGTTCATGCCGCGCACGGTCTGATCGTGCACGAACCTTATGGCGTCGCCATAGGCGGTGAGCGTCTCGGCGATCTCCGCAGCGCCGGAGGTCGGCCGCGTATGGCTCGGAACCATGTGCTCGGCGTTGTAGGACCGGATTAGGTCGGTCGTCCGCGCCCAGATGGCGACGTCGCGATAGCTCGTCCCGCGAATGGTGTAGAGGTTCGGAAAGGCGCGATAGATATTGTCCGCCGGCATGATTGTTTTCGACTGCGGCAGCCAGACAAGGATCTGGTCGTCGGTCTCGCCCGGCGCATGCCGCATCTCGACCTCGACGCCGCAAATCTCCGTCTTCAGAACATCGTCGAAAGTCTGCGTCGGGCGCAAGTACCCGATCGATCCGCCTTCGGGACCGGTGATGGCGAGGCGCGGACCGAGCCCCGCATTGATGAATCCGTTATCCTCGGGCGTGAGATACGCCCCGAACATGCGCGCCGAGCGCGTCGAGAGGATCGGCCGGAGGATGTTGATCGAGCGGTCAACCTCGCGTTCGGTCAGCGCGTGCGCGTAGATTTCAACCTTGCGTCCGGCCGCGATCGCTTCAGCGGCGAAGGCGTCCGCCCCGAAGATGTGGTCGGCGTGATTGTGGGTGTAGATCAGCGCCTCGATGGGCAGGTCGGTGATCTCGCGGAAGGCGGCCATGACGGCGGCGCCCGTCTCGCGGCTCTCCGTCGTGTCAACGACGAAGGCGCAATTCTCTCCTGTCACGAGGATGGAATTGCCAAGGGCGAAACCGATGGCGACATGCACATTGTCGTTCACCTTGACGACCTCGCGCCGTAACTCCTCCGAGTGCTGAGCGAGCGAGGCGGAGGCCTCCGCCGGCGCGGGCGGCGCGGCGGCCTCGTTATCCATCGCGCCACAGGCGGCGAGCGCCGCGCCGAAAATTGCTGCGGCGGACAGGCGCGCAGGGCCGCGCCAAAATGAAATGTCAATCATAAAGATTGCCTCCCCTCCCCGGTCGGTGCGCCGACCTGCGGCCCGAGTAGAGACTGGCGCCGGTACGCTCCGCCGGCAATCTCAGCTGGCACGCGTTCATTTGGTTAGAGCAATATCTATCGAGGGCGCCGTCGACGGCAATTAGGCTACTAGGATCGGCATTTGGAAAGCCTCCACCCATTATTTCGACGCGAGCCGAGCGCCTCGATCAAACTTAACGTTGTCAAGCCCTGCCGCCTCTGCGATCATCCGTCTTTGCTGCAATCGGAGAGATTGGGTCTGCCAGCAACATTGACTTGGGTGGCGCGATCGAAAGCGTCAACAATCACTGAGCCGGTGCCGCGCCTCGATCCGGAACGACGCATCCTGCTGGTCGCCGACGACCTGTCCAAACTCCATCTGGCGGATCGCGCCCGACCGAGATCGCTAGCCAAGTCCCTCGCGTTCGAGTCGCGCATTCGCGTCCGGCGACGCAAGCGAAAGCGACATCAGCGCAACTGTCGGCTCATCATCTTCGTCTCCAAGGTCAATCCGGGATTCTCACCAGATCATGGGGGCCGCGCATTACCGCCTGCGTGCGCCCTTGAGCGCGAAGCTTGCCGTCATCGCTGATTGCGAAGAAGTCGATAAAGCCTCGCTGGCGATTGGGGCCCTTGCGGCGGTGGAAAACCGCGACAGCGAGATTGCTTCCGGTCTTGTCGAAAATCACGTCTTCCGGGAGGACTCCTGCGGCGCGGATACGGTGAAGTTCTGTCAGTTGGCCGGTTTGCTGATCAAGGGAAAGCAGCGTCAGCAGATATGTTCGTCGACGCGGCCAGACCTCAAGAAAGAAATACTCCGGCAAATAGGTTCGCTCCATGGCGATAGAGGCGATCATCGTCCCATCATCAGAGAGTTCGAGGCCCTCGGCGAAGCGGCCAACTCGGGCCGAGTCAACATGCCGGGCGGGCGCGCCTGCTTGCGGCGCTGCGATTACATGCACCTGACCGCCGCGCTGCGTCAGCATGGCGAGGCTTGACTGATACGAGTTCACGTCCGTGATCAGGAAGAATTTCCCTTCCGGCGTCCAGCGCCCGACCGCTAATTGAACGCCAACCTTAACAGGGTCGCCGATGGGGTCGGCGCGTTCTGGAAATCCGTCAGCGCCCGGCAACAGGTCATAAAATTGAACTCGCGCATTGCCGACGTTTACAGCCAGCGTACGATTATCGGGCGACAGGTGCAGCGTACGGATGCGCATTTCGCGATCGCCGGGCCGAAACGGCGGGTCTAGCGCGATGTAACGAGGCGCAGCGGGCAACCCTTCGGCGTCGAGGGGGACCACAGTCAATTCTGCGTCGTCGCTTTCCGTTGCGATGACGAGGAATTGTCCGTTTTCGGACACTTCAACGGACTGTGGCTTCCGCCCTATATCATCGCGGCGCGCTATTTCTCGGAGGCTCATATCAGCGACCGAAAAGACGCGCAGCGTTTGTCCTTCGGGGAAGGCCGTGTCGACGCTTTCCACGCGTCCGACGCCGGCGGAAAGCGAGCCGAACGTCTCAACGACATAAGCGCGCCGGCCGTCAGGCGAGACATCGACAACTTGTGGCCAAGAGATAACGGAATTGGGCGCCGGGACCTTGGCGACAGGCGCTCCGTTGGCGAACAGCGTCAGTTCATCCTGCGCGCCGATAAAAGGCTCAAGCTTACCATCCGCATAGGCGGTCGCGGACATATCGGCATCGGACACAGCAAGAAAGCGGCCTTCAAATTCGCCAGGCGTCTCGGCAAAGCCCGGTTCATCACTCGAGAAATCGCCCAATGTTGCGCATCCCGCCGCGCCCGCCAAAAAAAAACCTGTCGCCCAAACGCGCGCGCGTAGCATCATGATGCTCCCTGACAATCGCTCGACCTTTAGTAAAATGAAACGTTTCGTTTATAAGTCAAGCAGAATCCTCACGCGGAAGGTGAAATGACGCTCGAAGAATTCCGAAAGAAGCGTGCGGCGGGAAAGCGCGAGGCCATCTTGGCAGCCGCGAGCGAAAACTTTCGCAGAGAGGGCTTCAGCCGCACGAGCATGGAGACAGTCGCCCGAGAGGCTCAGGTTTCGACGGCAACGCTTTATCGCCACTTCTCCAGCAAAGAAGAATTGTTCGACGACGTCGCCGGGACGACCATGGATGAACTCGCGTTGAATGTAGAAGGGCCGGAAAGCGCTGATGGCGGCCTGCAGTTGCTGGCGCGCGCTTATGCAAAGCTTCTCTCGCAGCCGGAAACACGCGGCATATTCCGGATGGTCGTTGCGGAATGCGGACGCGATGCGGCGCTCTCTCAACGCTTCTACAAAGCTGTCAAGTCGAGGCTCAGTGACTTGTTTGTCGCCGCAATCGCTCGCGGAGTTGAAGCTCGCAAGATCAAATCGCGTAGCGCGACCGATCAGGTCGCGGGACAATTGCAGGGCATGATTGAACACGCCACGCTGATGCGCGGCCTCGTATTGGGCGACGAGATTGAAACGCTGTCAGAAGCTGAGTTTGTCGCGGATGAGGCGCTGACCACCTGGCTGGCGAGGTGGGGTGCGTAATACAATCAGTATGCCGATTTTTTGATGATAGAGCCTATATCGGATAGAACCACGAACAGCCTCAGTCGATGTCGAAATCGACCGCCCACAGAGCGACGGTTCCCTCCGAACTTCCTTCGAATGGGCGCGATGAGGCAAAGATCAGCGTCTGCGTTCCCGGAATGAGCGCGCCGGCGCCGTCATCATAAGGCGAGTTGACGGCGCATCCGGCATTTTGCGGCTCGCTCCACACGCCATCCACGTTGCGCGAGAAGAAAATATCGTTGCCGCCACAGCCGCCGCGGTCGGCGTAAGTGATGAGCATCAGCTTGCCGTCCGACGACACCCACGCGCCGTCATCGCGTCCGGGCGAATTTATCGGCGCGGGCAGAGGTTCGGGCTTTTCGAACCCTCCCCTGCCATCTGTGCGCGCGATGTAGACATCACGCTCGCCTACGCCGTCCAGTCGCTCCGTCCAGAAATAAAGATCGCCTGCCTCGGTCAGGATTGGCGCCGTTTCATTGTTCACGAAGCGGAGCTTTTTGATTGAGCCTTCCCGTATGCGATTGAGATCGGGGCCATCCAAAGGCTCCGGCGCGGCGGCGGGATCGAAAAGATCGAGCCGCCACAGATCAAAATTCACATCGATGTCGCGCCCGGCATATTCAGGCCGTACGGCGGCCCAGGAAAACAAAAGATACCGCCCATCCGGCGTGACGCTGGGATAGTCGACGCGTGCGTCTTGCGGCAGCCGCACGAGGCGCGGCGCGGTCCAGCCGTCCGGGGTCTTGTCGATCCGCTTGAGCTTTTGCGGGCACTCCCAGATCGGCGCGCACTCGGTCTGGGCAAAGAACATCGTCCGCCCGTCGGGCGTAAACCCCGGCGTCAGCGTAATCCTTCCGTTCGGGCCCAGAACCTCTGGCAGAAATAATGTCGGCGCGGAGGGGTGCGTTCCCATCTCTGGAGTGGCGATGGCGGCCGGTCCGACGCAAAGAACGCCGATGAGCAACAGAGCAGCGGGAAGCTTCATCGAGGTTTCCTTGGGATTGGAAAACGGCAGCCAGATTTTACTCAACATTACCATAGCGCAGTTCGACCGCTGTCGCTCACGCGCCGGGATGACCGAGTACTTCGCTGCAAAGCTCGAGAAGGCTGATGGCCTCGACCCCTTCCGCCTTGGCGAACCGTTCGCTCCCTGAATAAATAACGAACGATTTCGCGGGTTGAATATCCTCCCGCGCAATGTGGAACCCCCGCTCCAGCCTTGGCGACAGACCCCGCTTGATCTCAATAGCCCAAAGCTCGCCTTTTGGCATTTTGAGAACGAGGTCAATTTCCGCCCCAGCGCCGGTGCGGTAGAAACTGGCCTCGCTCCGCTCCGGCGCGAGGCGAAGAATGTTTTCTATCGCAAACCCCTCCCAGCTGTCTCCGGCAATCGGATGGCCGAGCACGGCCTCGCGGTCGTCAAGACCCAGCAGTGTGTGAACGATGCCGCTGTCGCGCACGTAGATTTTGGGCGACTTCACCAACCGTTTACCGGCATTGCCATGGAACGGCTGCAGGCGACGCACGAGCAGCAGGTCGACAAGCAAATCGAGATAGCGGGCAACTGTCTTGCCATCGACGGCTAGACCTCTTGCCAGTTGCGCTGCATTCAAAAGCCCGCCTTGGGCGTGCGCCAGCATCGTCCAAAATCGCCGCAGCGTTTCTGTCGGCACCCTGGGGCCCAGTTGAGGAATATCCCGCTCAAGATAGGTGCGGATGAAGTTTTCTCGCCAGATAATGCTTTCCCGTTCAGAGGCGGCGAGGAAGCTGTCAGGGAAACCGCCCCTGATCCAGAGCTTCTCAAGATCGCTCGCCGACGTTTCGGTCGCATCGAGCGGATGCAACTCCATATAGGCGATGCGTCCGGCCAGCGTTTCTCCGGATTGCTTCAAGAGGTCGATGGACGCCGATCCCAGAAGCAGGAAGCGGCCCGATCGATGACCTCGTTTACGTCCCTTGTCGATCAGACCTCGCAGCGTCTGAAAGAGTTCTGGCATGCGCTGCACTTCGTCGAGGATGACGAGCCTGTCCTCATGGCTCGCAAGGTAATGCTCAGGGTCCGCTAGCTTGTCGCGATGGGAGGGCGCCTCAAGATCAAGATAAACGCTCTCCCGGTCCTCGCCGATCTGATCGGCCAGAGTTGTTTTGCCGACCTGCCGCGGCCCCAGCAGGGCGACGGCAGGAAACTGGTCGAGGCGCTCAATTACGGATTTCAGCAAGCGACGGGTTATCATCTTCGCAATTATGGTACTATTAGCCAGAATTACAAGGTTATTTTCTGATAGCCTTGAAAATACGGAGTGGCGAACCGGATTTGCAAGGATAGCAGCGAATGCGGCGCGGCCGGCGTCAGCCTAATGCGCCGGATTACCTGAGGATCGGTCTCTCCAGACCTCAATGAGGAGGGGCAGGCTCAAGATGAAGAAGCCGACCATAAGAACGGTGAGGATAATGGCCGCCACGATTGCGAGGCGCGCAAGAAGCGGTTTCAGCCTTTCCGGAATGGCGTTTAATCCGCTCTGGAAATAAGCGCCCACGAAAAAAGCCAGCGGCGCCATGACTGCCACGCTAGGCAGAAAAACGGGATTGGCTCAGAATCCAGCGGACGCCTTCCTCAACGCCGCATCGCGCCCGACGGTCGATCAGGCATCGAAACGCATATGAACCGACAGCGATGTTCGCATATGTCGCGGACACGATCCCTGCGGCTTCAAGGCCCGCGCGCCAGTTCGCCTTCACGCCTTCCTTGCCCCCTGAAGATGCGGCCGCTTGCCTATTCCGCCGCGCGGCGGACAGGTTCGCGCTGCGGGGCGGCGAGCGGCGCGGGCGGGCGGACGCCAGGGATAGCGGCCTTGGACCGCCGCTCAAACCGCTTCTTCAGGATTGTCGGCGCCGCCAGCAATGAGGGCGTCAGCAACAGCGTCAGGAAGGTCGAGAAAGCGAGGCCATAAACGATCGCCGACGACAACAGCACCCACCAGTCGGACGTGGACGATCCGCGGGTGATCTGGCCCGTGGCGAAGTTGACGTTCAGCTCAAAGACCATCGGCAACAGGCCAAGGATGGTTGTCCCTGTGGTCAGCAATACGGGCCGCGCGCGCTGCACGGCGGTGCGCACGACGGCGTCTTCAACGCTTAAGCCGCGCCGGCGCAGATACTGGAAGGTGTCGATGAGAACGATGTTGTTGTTCACGACGATGCCGGCCAGCGCGACGATGCCGACGCCGGTCATGATGATGCTGAAATACTGGCCGTTGACCGCCACGCCCAGCAATACGCCGAACACGGAGAACACGACCGCCGACAGCGTCAGCGCCGAGTGATAAAAGCTGTTGAACTGCATCAATAGAATGAGCGCGATCATGAACATCGCGGCGCCCATGGCGGCGCCGAAAAAGGCGGCTGCCTCAGCCGTCTCTTCATTGGCGCCAAGCAGCGTATACGTAACATCTGGCCCAAGCGCGCCGCTTTCGAGCCAGGCGCGCATGTCGGCGATGGCGACATCCTGCGAGACCGCGTGCGCGGCGTCGGCGGAATTGGCGTTTGCCTTGATCTCGATGATGCGGCGTCCGTCGCGGCGTACGATACGGTCGACCTGCGGGCGCGCCTCGCGCGTCACGAAGTTCGACAGGGGAACCGCGCCTTGCGGTGTCTGCACGCGGATTTCGTCGAGAGCGAGAACCGAGCGGTTCTCAAGCGGCCAGCGCACGCGGATATCGACTTCCTCCTCGGAATCGTCCGGCCGGTATTTGTCGACGAGCAGCCCGTCCGTAACGAGTTGCAGAACTGCGCCCGCTTCCTGCACCGACAGGCCGTAACGACCCGCCAGCGCGCGGTCGACTTCCATCGCCCATTCGATGCCTGGCAGCGGCAGGGTGTCTTCCTGGTCCATATAGGTGTGGACCTCGGCCCCGTTGACCGTCATGCGCGCGTCGTTGACGTAGGCGCGCACTTTACCCGCCGCTTTCAGCATCGCGTCGAAATTCGCAGACGTGATTTCTATCTGCACATCCTTGCCGATGGGCGGACCGCCCTCGCGTTGACGCGCTTCGACATAAACGCCCGGCACGCCTTGCGCCATGTCGCGCAGCTGGCGAAGGACGAGACGGGAATGTTCGCGTTCGGAATATTTCAGGAGGTCAACGCCAACTATGGCGATCGTCTCGGCAGGCTGGTTGCGCCCGCGTGAGAGTTCAGGACCGGTTTGGAGATAGATGTTCTCGATAGCCGGGTGGCCTTCCACGCGCCGGGCGACCTCCTCTGCGGCAGCGAGGGTTTGCTCGGCGCTCAGATTGCCGCGCCCGAGCACGAGCAGGTTGATCTGTTCATCGTCGGTGCGAATGAAATATTCGAGGTCCGGCGAGACGGCCCTGAAAACCGTCAAGCACAGGAATATCGAGCCGCCCGCTACCGCGATGACGATCAGCGGGCGACGGATGGTCTCGTTGAGGAACCGCGCATAGCGTCCCGACAGGCCGGGCAGGGTCAGCGGGTCCGCATCGTCAAGATCGACGCCCTGCGGCGCGTCGGTTTTGCCCTTGACGCCGAAACGGCGCTTCACCCACGCCGGAATGCCGAAAAGCGATCCGACGACGGGCAGGAAGATCAGCGCCACGAACAGCGATGTCGTCAGCACGAAGATCAGCGTCAGCGGCAGGTATTTCATGAACTCGCCCGCCGTGTCCTCCCAGAACATGAACGGGGCGAAGGCGGCGATCGTCGTCGCGGTGGAGGCGACGACCGGCCAGAACATGCGGCGCGCCGCTTCGAAATAGGCGGTCTGACGGTCAGCGCCTTCGAGCATCCGGCGGTCGGCGTATTCAATGACCACGATGGCGCCGTCGACGAGCATGCCGACCGCAAGCACGAGCCCGAACATCACCATCATGTTCAGCGAATAGCCGAACAGCGACAACAGGAGGAAACCGATCAGGAACGTCGAGGGGATCGAAATACCGACGAGCACAGCCGAACGCAGACCGAGCGCGGCGACAATGACGATCATCACGAGAACGACCGCTGTGATCACCGAGGCGGTCAGGCCATCGAGATTATCGCGCACAACCGTCGACTGATCGCTGACGAACGAATGTTTGATCGAGGCCGGCCAGAATTTCGATTCCTCGGCGACCGCGGCGCGCGCCGCTTCGATCGTGTCGATGATGTTCGACCCCGCGCGTTTGGACAGCTCGATGCCGATGGCCGGCGCGCCGTTGAACAGCGCGTAACCCTCGCGGTCGACGAAGGTGCGCCGCACCTCGGCGAGATCGCCGATGGTCACGACATTATCGCCGCTGGCGCGCACGGGGATCGCCATCAGGTCAGCCGCCGTCTTGACGACGCCCGGCGCCTTGACTGCAAAGCGTCC
>CAZSBU010000051.1:13607-14554 GCA_964605055.1 uncultured Caulobacterales bacterium
CCGCCGCAATCAACTGATTGTTGCTGACGACGGCGTTGGCGACCTCGATCTCCGTCAGGCCATAGGATTCAAGCGTCTCTGGCTTGAGGATGACTTCCAGCAGTTCCTCGCGCGCGCCGGTCATGTTGGCTTCGAGGACGCCCGGAACGCCTTCCAATCGGTCTTTCAGACGACGCGCCACCTGAAACAACGCGCGCTCTGGCGCGTCGCCGTAGAGAATGATCGAGATGATGGGGAACTGGTTCTGAAGGTTCAGCTCACGGACGATCGGCTCCTCGGCGGAAGTCGGAAACTTCGACTTCGCGCGATCGACCGCCTCGCGGACGTCCAGCACCGCCTGATCGATGTCGACTGACGTCTTGAATTCCAGAATGATCTGCGCGGCCCCGTCATAGGCGAGGCTGTCCATCTGATTGAGGCCGTCAATCGTCTGTAGCTCAAGCTCGGTCGGCCGCACGAGCAGCCGTTCGCCGTCTTCCGGCGAGACGCCCGGCAGGGGCAACGTCACGAATACGAATGGCGCTTGAATGTCCGGTTCGGCCTCGCGCGGGATGTTCACGAAGGCGCTGTAGCCGAAGACGATCATGAAGATGAACGCCGTCAGCACGACCCGCGTGCGCGCGAACGCAGCATCGATAAGGCCGGTCATGAAGATTCTCCTGACAGCGCGGCGACCACGACCTCCTGACCGTCGGAGACGAAATCCTGACCGCGCACGATGACGCGCTGCACCCCCTCGAGCCCCGCGACCCACACGCCGGCGGGATCCTCGCCGATGGGGCGCACTTCAACGCGGCGTACGTGGTTCGTCTCGTCGACGAGGCGCACGCCTAGGCGGCCCTCCGCGTCAAGCGCCAGCGCGGAGGTCGGAATGAGGTGGGCCGGGCGTTCGCCGGCGAACAACACGACACCGTCGACACGCCCGATGCGATTGTCGAGCGCCATGA
>CAZSBU010000052.1:0-14510 GCA_964605055.1 uncultured Caulobacterales bacterium
CTGCAACAGCGGGTCGTTGAGCTTGATCGTCGCGCCGACGCCATAGCCGGGAAATCCGGTGCCCGTATATTCCGGCTCATTCCATGAGCCGTCCGACTGCCGGTCGAGTAGAAACGCGGCGCCCCGCTCGATCGCCTCGCGATCGCTTGCGCGCCCGGCGGCGACGAGCGCCATCAGCGCCCACGCGGTCTGGCTGGCGGTCGCCTTGCCGCGCCCTGACATCTTGGCGTCCATATAGGACGCGCAGGATTCGCCCCAGCCGCCGTTCTCCTGTTGCCGCGAGACGATCCAGTCCGCCGCACGCTGAACATAGGGCGCGCTCATGTCCTCGCCGATGGCGGCGAGCGCCGGCAGCACCGCGCCAGTGCCATAGATGTAGTTGACGCCCCAGCGGCCGAACCACGACCCGTCCGGCTCCTGCTCGCGGCGCAGATAGTCGAGCGCGCGGGCAATATTCGGATGACTGCGAGAAAAGCCGAGCTTGCCGAACGCCTCGACGATGTGCGCGGTGACGTCGACTGATGGCGGGTCCAGCGCCTCGCCGAAGTCGCAGAAGGGGATTTTTGTCAGGATGGTCTTGTCGTTGTCCTTGTCGAAGGCGCCCCAGCCGCCGCCCCGGCATTGCATGCCGAAAAGCCAATTGACGCCGCGCTCGATCGCTGTCTCGACGCCCCGCTCCTTCCATTTGGGACCACTCCGGAATTGCGCCAGCACGATCAGCGCCACGGCGGTATCGTCTGTATCAGGATAGAAATAATTCTTGTATTCGAACGCCCAGCCGCCCGGCGCAATGTCGGGAAGCTTAACCTGCCAGTCGCCGGGTCGCAGCACTTGCTGATCGAGCACCCATTGAACCGCTTTTTCGACCTCCTCGGGGTATTGCCCCAGGAGATGCGCGTCGTCGAAAGCCATCAGGGACAAGAGCGTATCCCAGACGGGGCTCGTCGAGGCTTGAATCCACGTCGCATCGCCGACGTCAACGCGCCAGCGGGGATCGTCAAGCGCGCCGATCGACTTGGCGAGCACCGGATGGTCAAGCGCATAACCTTCGTTAAATATAGCCATGACGGAGTAAATCCACGGCGGCTGGATGCCGCCCCAGACGCCATCGGCGTCCTGATGCTGAATGATCCATTCAAGCGCGCGCTTGACTGCGCCTGAACGCCAGGGCGCAATGCCGGCCGACTGGCCCGCATGGAGCGTCTTGTCGGCCATGCGGAAGAATTTGTCCCAGCCGTCCGCGCCCGCTTTCTGCGGCAGTTCGTAGTCAAACGAAGCCCGCCCGCCCGGAAACAATTCGTCTAGCCGGTTTTCGCGCGCAAGCGGCCTCGCCGGGCGGCGCGCCGAAAGCACCGCAATCGGCATGAGCGTCGCGCGCGCCCACTGGGCGAAATTGTAAATCGAGAACGGGAACCAGTTCGGGAAATAAATGACCTCCGGCGGCAGGTTCGGCGTTTTCTCCCACGGCCATTCGCCGATCAGCGCCAGCCAATAGCGGGTGAATACGCGGATATTCCGTAGGCCCCCTTTCGAGACGATCCACTCGCGCGCCTTGACGAGAGCCGGATCGTCAGCGGCGGCGCCCGTCGAGCGCAGCGCGGCGTAGGCCTCTACCGTCGTATTGATGTCGCCGGCGGGGGCGTCGTGATAAATTTCCCACGAACCGTCGGCGCGCTGTGATTGGCGTAGCGACTGGGCAAGGCGCGGGCGCAGATGGTGGTTTTCGAGCCCCACGAACCAAAGGCAGAGGATCCACTGGGCTTCCATGCAGGCGTTCGACTCAAGGCGGCCGACCCAATACCCCTCAGGCTTTTGACGGGCGGCGAGCCAATCGGCGGCCGCCTCGATCGAACGGTCGAGGGCGCCAGCGAAATTCCCCGATCCTGCCGCCGGACGATCTGCGTCTGCGGCCCCCTGCTTGACGTCGAACATGTTCCCGCTCCCTCGGCGCCCGATCAATCGGCGCCCTGCGCGCCGATCGTGACCCCCCGGATCGCTGCGTGTTATGTCGGGAACGCGCGACCGGCTCAAGAGAGGGCCGTATTGCGCGAACCACAGCGGACGTATTGCGACTGATGGCGGACGGTAATTTTTTCGAGGAACTCAGAGGTCGGTTTGCTGAGCGCGCGACCCGGCCGTTCCTGACCCTGCCAGTTGGCGGGTCCGTCACGTTCGGGCGAATGGCCACGCTCGCCGGCGCGTTTGGCGCAGTGCTGCGCGAACGAGGCGCACAGCCCGGCGACCGGATCGCGGCGCAGGTGGGAAAAAGCGCCGAGGCCGTCGCGCTTTATCTCGCCGCCCTGCGCGAAGGGATGGTCTTCGTGCCGATGAATCCGGCCTATACCCCGGAGGAGACGTCCGGGCTTGTCGCTGACGCAGAGCCCGCCGTCTACGTCTGCGATCCCTCGCGGGCCGAGACGATGACGTCCCGGATTGACGCGGCGATCGCAATCGAGACGCTCGACGAGACAGGCGGCGGATCGCTCATGCGCTGCCTTGCTGACGAACCACTAGCTACCGATCAGCAATCGGCTGGCCCCATCGCGCGCCGCGCGCCGGGCGATCTCGCCGCGCTCCTCTACACGTCAGGCACGACCGGCAAGCCAAAGGGGGCGATGCTGACCCACGCCAACCTTTCGACCAACGCCGCTGCACTGGCCAGCGCCTGGGAGATGACCGAGACTGACCGGATCGTTCATGCGCTGCCGATATTCCATATCCACGGCCTGTTTGTCGCGCTCAACACGGCCATGCTGGTTGGCGCTAAAGCGCTTTTTCTACCGAGATTCGAGGTCGATACTGTACGCGCGGCGCTCCGGCACGCGACGCTAATGATGGGCGTACCGACCTTCTATACGCGCCTTCTCGCCGAGGCCGATTTTGGCGCGGCGGACTGCGCCCATATCCGACTGTTCATTTCGGGGTCGGCGCCGTTGCTGGACAAAACGTTCGCCGAATTCGAAGCGCGTACCGGCCATCGCATCCTCGAGCGCTACGGCATGTCAGAGGCCGGCATTATCGCGTCGAACCCATATCGAGGGGACCGGCTCGGCGGCACGGTCGGCTTTGCGCTGCCCGGCGTCGAATTGCGTATCGCCGGCAAAGACACAGCCAGCAACAGAGAGCCGGGGGGCATTGAAGTGCGCGGGCCAAATGTTTTTGCGGGCTATTGGCGCAGCCCTGAAAAGACGCGCGAAGCTTTCACGGCAGACGGTTGGTTTCGTACCGGCGACCGCGGCACGCTTGACGGGGATGGGCGCCTCGCAATCGTCGGGCGCGCAAAAGACCTCATTATCGTCGGCGGGATGAACGTCTATCCGGCGGAAGTCGAAGCAGCGCTCAGCGCCTCGGCTGAAGTGGCCGACTGCGCGGTCATCGGTGCGCCGCATGCGGATATGGGTGAAGGCGTGGTCGCCGTTCTGGTTAGAACTTCGGAGACGACACCGCATCCCCCGCAGGGGCCGGACGATCTGACCACGTTTGTCGAAGCTTTGGCCCCCTTCAAGCGCCCGCGACGCTATTTCTGGGTGGAGAGCCTGCCGCGCAACGTTATGGGCAAAGTGGACAAAGCGGGACTGCGCCGGCGGTTCGCCGACGCATTCAAGTGACGCTTTCCAAGAGGTCAGCGACCGCGCATGCCCGACAGACCGGAGATCAGCGTCAGCAGCCCGCCGCCGCCAGCCAGATAGGTCCCCCACTGGATGGCTTCACCGCCCTCGCCGCCGGACATCTGCGTCAAGCCGTAATAACCGATCGCCGCGATCACGATTATGCCTGCCGCCATCGTGATGAAGCTGGTCAGCCGCCCAATGACCGGGATCAACCCCAGAACGCCAAGGATCGCAGCGACCGCCAGGATGAACACGGCGCCAAATATGGCGAGGCCTTTCTGTTCGCCCCGAGGCTCGCACTCGCCGGAAATAGAGAAATTCTGAGCGCGCCAGCAGTCGAGCGTCGGGCCCACGTAGTCGTAACCCGTAAGCGTATCGGTGCGTTGGCCAAACTCGGAGCCGCTCACCGTTTCGTTCAGCATCGGCGCGAAAAGCAGTGCGGCAATTACAGCCAGTGGCAGAAAAATGCGGATCATTACAAACCCCCGTCCCATCCCATCGGTGAAATCGTTTTTAACCTTTCATTAACCCTGAGAAAAGCGGCCAATGGGCAACATGGGCCAAATTCTGGCGGGCTTCATCAAGCTAACACTGTCTGAGGTAAATTATCTCCCGGACGCTTTTCAGCCGCCAAGGGGAGCCGCGTCGTCATCAGCCGCCGCCAAGCGCCTGACCAGCGCCTCCGCCGCTGAAATCTGGTCCAGAAGCCGCGCCCGCCGCGCCTCGTTGCGCGCCGCGGCCGCGCCGAGCAACGCCCTCGCCTCGGCGAGCTTTTCTCCGGTCCGGGCAAGTTCGCGGCGCGCGACGTCGAGCGCGGCGGCGATTTCGGCGCGCGTTTCCTCGCCAAGCGCCGGAGCGCCGCCGTTCGCGTCATGTAGGGCGATAGCGTCGTCGGCAAGCGCGATGTCGAACGGCCCTTCATCATCGAGTTCGTCCAGCGGGTCCGAACCGTAATCCCCGCCAACGGATGCGATGGCGTCAGCAAGATCATCGAGCGTGGCAGGCGACGGGCCTCCACGGCGGGACCGCAGGTTCTGCAGCCGATCGAAACAAGTCTCTCCCGCAGCCGCGACGTAGGAGGGCGCCGTCGGCGAGGCTAGCGGCGCCGGTTCGACCGGCGCGCGCTGCGCAGTCGTCGCGCTGCGCCCTGCTGCATCGATGGGCGTTGGCGCCGGGAAAAGCTGTGCGGGCGCGCGAACCGCGGCGTTGATGGTGGCGGCGTCGATTTCCCGCACGCCCGACGCGGCGGCGCGCGTCATTGCCTGGTCGCACAACTGATTGAGCGCCCGTGGATTGCCGCCGGAAAGATCGAAAAGTCGTTCGATGGCGGGCTCCAGAAACAAGCTGCCCCCCCGCCAACCAGCGGCGGCGAGCCGCGCCTCCACATAGGGCTTGATCTCGCGCGGCTGCAACGCCTCAAGCGTACATGACACGATGGTTTGCGCGCTGAGCGCAGCCAATCCTTCATCGGCGAGCATGGTCGCAAGCGCGGCCCGGCCGGCAAGCGCAACCTGCAGCAAACCGTCTTCGCCGTGGCGCAGACCGATGAGCGCTTGCAGGTCCGACAGCGCGCGAGGTCCGAGGCGATGGGCGGCGTCAATAGCGAGGAAGGTCCGGCACCCAGCACGACGGTTTTCAATGAGCATGCCCTCGAATGCGGCGATCTTCGTATCGGAAGCGTCCGGGACCGGCGTCTCATTGAACGCCTCCAGCGCAGCGCATAACAGCCCCTGGCGTTCGAGCCCTTCATGGGCGTCGAGGCGGGCCGCAACGATCGCAGCGCCGTCGATCTGCTGGAAGAAACGCGCCAGCGCCATTGTTTTGCCGGCGCCGGCCGGGCCGGTGATGACGACGAGCCCGCCTGACTGCCTCGCAGCATAGTGTAGGTGCGCCATCGCCCGCGCATGGGTTCGGCTGGCGTAAAAAAAGTCGGCGTCCGGCTCGGCAAGAAATGGCGGCCGCAGAAGCTCAAAGAACTCGGTGTACATCTCCGTCAGCACCCGCCGCTCGCCTGTGCCATCCCGGGACGCCGCGCGCCCGTCATCGCCTTCATGATTCCCGTTCCCGCACGGGCCATCCCGCGCGCCGGAAAGAGATCGGCCGAACACCGATGATCCAGTGCAGTTTGCAGGCCGGTCATCCACGGGTTTCAAAGGCTTTCTGGTGCGCCCGCATCGGCTTTGCGGGTTCTTAACCTTAACCAACCTTTAAACCTCGGTGCGTAATTGTGCCAATCAGGACGGCCGCGCACGGGAAGCACCGAAGACCCATGGAAATTCTGGACATCTCCCGCATCGTGTTCGCCCTGATCGCCGTCATTGGAATGATCGGGCTATTTGGTTTCGGCGCGCGTAAACTGGGGTTTTCGTCCGGAACCTTCGCGCTGGCCCGCGACCGGCGGCTCGCTGTCGTCGAAGTGCTGCCTCTCGATGCGCGCCGTAAAATGGCGATCGTGCGCTGCGACGGTCGGGAGCACCTTCTGGTGCTCAATCCGAACTCCGTCACGATTGTCGAACGGGGCGTTGAACGTGAAATTGAAGCGGGCGCCGACACGCCCGGCGAGCCGCAGGTCGCGAATGCGGACTCCCCATCGCCCTCGCCATTTCTCAGCCGCCTCGCCACGCAGCTACGGCGCGCTGAGGCGCGCCCCGCGCAATGAAAGCCGCGCGCCTCATCGCCATTGCAGCTGGCGCAATCATTCTCGCACCTATCGCCGCGCCGGCGTCAGCAATGGCGCAAAGCCTCTCGCTAGATCTGGGCGGCGGCGGCGGATTTGCTTCGAGCATCGTGCAACTCGTTGGCCTGCTGACCGTTTTGTCGCTTGCTCCTTCCATACTCATCATGATGACGTCGTTCGTGCGCATCGTCGTAGTGTTATCGATGTTACGAACCGCTATCGGCTTGCAGCAAAGCCCGCCCAATCCCGTCATCATCTCGCTCGCGCTTTTTCTTACTGCGTTTGTCATGGCGCCAACATTGTCGGCGTCCTGGAAAGAGGGAATCGAGCCGTTCATGAACGAGGAACTCGCCATTGAGGAAGCCTTTCCAAAGGCCATGGCGCCGATGAAGGCGTTCATGCTTTCTCAGACCCGCGAGAAGGATCTCGAACTGTTCTTCGACCTCGCCAAGGTCGAGGCGCAATCGGCCGAGACTGCGCCGCTCCATATCGTCACGCCCGCTTTCATGATTTCGGAACTGCGGCGCGCCTTTGAGATCGGCTTTTTGATTTTCGTCCCGTTTCTCATTATCGACCTCGTCATCTCCTCAATCCTGATGGCGATGGGCATGTTGATGCTGCCGCCAATTGTCATCTCGCTGCCTTTCAAACTGATCTTCTTTGTACTGATCGATGGCTGGCGCCTGGTCGCCGGATCGCTCGTACAGAGTTTCGGCGCCGGCTGACGCGAGGCGCGCCAGGCGAGTAAACTGGCCGGGAATGTTGAGCGTTCCCGGCACCCCCAAAACCCGCTATCATTCCTCATCGAAAGTCAGGGGAGATTTGATGATGACCAGATTTGCAATCCGCGCGATTGCCCTTCGATTCGCCATGGCGGCCTTTGCGGCGCTAGTCGCCGCCGCCGCATCTGCGCAAGAAACGACGCCACCACCGGCGCCCATGGAAATGCAGGAACCGGCGACCGAAACGGCCGAACGCTCAGGCGGCGATCTGGACGCCATCATCGAGGCCGGCGTTCTGCGCGTCGGCGTCGCCGAGATCACGCCCTGGTTTCTGCCGACGGGCCTCGGCGATTTCGTCGGCTATGAGGTGGAATCGACCGCCGCACTCGCCGAGCATCTGGGCGTCAAGCGGGTGTTTATCGTCGAGCCATTCGCCAATCTCGCCGATGGACTGGCCGCAGGGCGGTTCGACATCATTGCTTCGGGCTATTCGATCACCGAAGGGCGCAATGAGACAGCGGAGTTTTCTCTTCCTTACAATCGCACCGCCTACAAGCTCGTTATTTCAAAGGAAAAAGCCGGCGATCGCTCGCGCGTGCGCGATTTCAACAACAAACGTTTTTCCATCGGCTACCTGGAAGGCGGCCTGTCGGAAAAAGTCGCGCGCGCGAACTTCCCGAAGGCGGAGTTGCGGGGGTTCGCCGCGCGCGCGGACGCGCTGCGCTCACTAGTCGCCGATGAGATGGACGGCTTTGTCGGCTCCGATCCATTCTACACGGCGGTCGTCCGGGCGCGGCCGGAGGCGTTCACCATCCCCATTGACGAGCCGCTCGCCATGTCAATCGAAGCCTTCGCGATGCGCGGGGGCGAAACGGCGCTCGCCGAAGCGGTGAATGCGTGGGTAATCAGCGCCGAACGAGCCGGCACATTTAAAAAACTGCACGCACGCTGGTTCGATGAATTGCTGTCGCTCTCGGTGATTGCAGAACTTTCGCGCCAGGCGCCGGAGCGCACTCCTGCGGCCGATTAGCCCAACGCCGCATCCGATTTACTTTTTGTCACATTCTCCGGCGCCGTTTTCGGGGCCCGTGCAATCGGGCACCGAGCGGTGTTATTATCAACGACGGAACAGCCCTTTACGCTATTCTTGGGAGGAGACTTCGCGCCATGTTGAAATTTCTCGCCGCCATCGGCGCCCTGATCGTGCTTCTTGTCGCCATCGTGTTGCTCGCGCCCAATCTGGTGCCCGCGCAATCATACAAAGGCAGGCTTGAAGCTGAAGCATCGAAGGCGCTGGGGCGGGCTGTCACGCTGGGCGACGACATTTCCTTCAAGATCGTTCCGCAAACAGCGTTCAAAGTCTCTGACCTGACGATCGCCAATGCCGATGGCTTTGACGGCGACCACCTTCTGCGCGTCGGCGCGGCGGACATTGGCGTCAAGCTGTTTTCATTATTCTCAGGCTCCGTCGAGATCGAGCGCTTCGTCCTGACAGAGCCGCAAATCAACCTGCAGAAAGCTGCCGACGGTCGCGTCAACTGGGAGATCGGCGCAGCGCCTGGCGAAAGCGATGCGCCCGCTCAAGAAAGCGGCGAACCCACGGACGTGCGCCTCGGCGACGTCAGGATCGTCCGTGGACAGGCCATTTACGCGGATGCGGAGGCCGGACAAGAGTTCACCCTCGACGACATCAACGTCGCGGTCCGCCTCGCGAGCCTTTCCGAACCGCTCGAGGTTCAGGGCGACATGAGTTTTCAAGGCGCCCCGTCGACAGTTGACCTTGTGCTGACGACGCCCGCGGACCTTGCCGCGAAGCGCCCGGCCAACATGAAGTTCGACATTAAGCTCGCTGACGCAGCGCTCGCTGCTGATCTTGCTCTCGAAGCCGGCGAAACGCTCGCTTATTCCGGGCCAGTTAATCTCGACGCGCCGGATTTGCGCGCGCTCGCCCGGCTGATGGGCGTCGAGATGGCCGATGCGCCGGGCTTCGACAAGTTAAGCGTTTCCGGAACCGCCAAGGGCACGGAAACGGGCGTCGCGCTGTCGGCGGCCAAGATCAATTTCGACGCCATCGATGCAACCGGCGACCTAGCCGTCGACTGGGCGGGAGCGCGGCCGAAGGCGGCGGGAAGCCTTGATGTCGGGGCGCTCGATCTCAGGCCCTATCTGCCGCCTCCGACCGAATCGCCAGAGGGGTTTCCGGCGTGGTCTGAGGAGAAGCTCGACCTCACAAGCCTCCGGACAATTGATGCAAATTTCGATATCCGCGCCGCCAGCGTCCTTCTCAACGACATCCGCGCCGGGGCGAGCCGGCTGACGCTTGCAATCGAGAACGGAAGGATGGTCGCCGAGATACCCCAATTCGGCCTTTACAATGGCGGCGGCTCGGGTCGGCTCGTCGTCAATGCAGCGGGGCCGACGCCTTCATTCTCCGGCGTCTTCGACCTGTCATCGGTGCAGGCTGAACCGTTCGCAAAAGACGTCCTCAAGAATGACCGCCTGCTCGGCCTTGGCGGCTTGAAGTTCGATTTCACTGCGAGCGGCGCCTCGCAGGCCGCCATCATGTCGTCGTTGAACGGCAAAGGCGGCTTCGATCTGAATGATGGCGCGCTCAAAGGGATCAATATCGCGGCGCTCGCGAGCGGCGTTGCCGCAGTCATCGAAGGCGGGCTTTCGAACCCGACCGCCATCGCCGCTGCGGTCGCAAATGCGCGTCGCCCCTCTGAAGCGACGGAGTTCACGAAATTCCTGTCGCAATTTACGATTGAGAGCGGCGTCATGAACGCGCCGACTATCAATCTCGAAGGCCCTTTCCTGTCGATGACCGGCGTCGGCTCGGTCAACCTGCCGGCGCAGACGATGGACCTGCGCCTGTCGCCGCGCGGGGCGACCACCATCGATGGCCAGGGCGGCCGGTCAATCGCCATTCCGCTTCGTATCTCCGGCACGTTTAACCAACCAGCAATCGCCGTCGACGTGGAGTCGCTCGTCCGCGACAAGGTCGAGTCGAGCGTTCGCGACCTCATCGGCGCCACCACCGGCGCAAAGCCCGGCGAGGGTCCGGCTACCGTCGAAGATGCGGCAAAGTCACTCCTTCAGGGCGCGATCGGCGGCAGACGACCGGCCCAAACGCCACCGGCTGAGACCGAGCCTGCGCCGGAAGGCGCGGCCGCGCCCGACGCAGCGCCACAGCCCTCCGCCGGCGAAGCCATCGCAACGGAAGCGCTGGGTCGCTTGTTCGGCGGCCGCAAGCCTGCGCCCAAGGAGCCTTCGGAGACGACAACTGCGGGTGAAGAGAAGGAGCCGGAATAGGCGACAACGCGAGGCCCAGCGCCTGCTCGGGGCTGTGGGGAAATCG
This sequence comes from uncultured Caulobacterales bacterium, assembly GCA_964605055.1. Lineage (GTDB taxonomy): Bacteria > Pseudomonadota > Alphaproteobacteria > Caulobacterales > Parvularculaceae > Amphiplicatus. The sequence continues at coordinate 10,369 of CAZSBU010000052.1, forward strand.
TTCTTCCCTCTCCGCCCGAACTGGGTAGATATAGGGGATTGATCTCCAGGCGCGTACAAGATCTGGGAGAAAATCTGAGCTACCCGGCCACTTTCGCCCGCGGCCCGATAAAACGGAGTACGAGCGCAGCTCATGCGTCGGCTGACCAACCATAAATTGTCCGAGGCGCTGGAGGCGGCGGACGGCGACATCGCGCGCATGGGGCGTTCGCTGACGCGGCTGCTAAATGGCGCATCGGTCCCGGCGCTCGCAATTGTTTCTGCCGCTGCGATGAGCACGGGCGCATCGGCCGCGGATCCAGCGACGCCGCTTCTGACCCCGCTCAATATCGCGTTGTTGACTACCATCGGCGTCGGCGTGCTCGGCGCTGCTATCGCTTTTGCCTTCCGCGTCTCCGGCGCTGCGCGATCGGCTTCAGCGGTCTGGTCGCGCCGGCTCGCCGAGATGGAGGCGCGGCTGGAGAAGGCCGAAGGCGTTCTCGCCGCGCACCCAGGCCTCGTACTGGTCTGGGAGGACGACGACGCATCTATCGCGACGGGCTGGGGCTCGCCTCGCATTCTCGGCGGACCGGCGGCGCTCGCCTCGCTGATGACATTCGCCCGCGACGATAGCCGCGCCGACGCCTCGCCTGTCGACCGCCTTCTGGAAAGCCTCGGAGACCTTCCGGTCGATGACGACGGCCCCAGCGGCGAAATCTCGCGGCTGCGCGACAAGATACGCGACTTGAGGGCGCATGGAGTCGCATTCTACGGCGCGATCCGCACCAGCGAAGGTCGCGCGATCGAGGTCGATGGCAGGGTCGCCGGCGGACAGGTCGCGCTCTGGCTGACCGATCCTGCGGCGCGTCTCGCCGAAGATGGCGGCATCATGGGAAAGGTTCGGGAGCGCACCGCGGACCTGCACGGCGCTTTCAGCCAGCTCGAACGTGCGCCGGTTCCAGCCTGGCGACGCGGCGCCGATCTGTCGCTCACCTGGGTCAACGCCGCCTATGTCGAAGCAGTCGAGGCTGCAGGTCCGTCTGCCGTTCTGAAGGACCAGATTGAACTCGATCCTAGCGCCCGGCGAATTGCCGAAAAGGCCGCATCCGAGCGGCGCACGGTTGAAGGTCGCATCACCCTGAACGTGCGCGGCGTACGACGCGCCTTTCGCGTGCTCGAATCGCCCATGCATGGCGCAGGCGAGGCATCGATTGCAGGGTTCGCCATCGACGTTACCGATCTTGAGCGCGCACGCGTCGAACTCAAGCAGCATATCGACGCCAACCGGCGCACGCTCGATCAGGTGCCAACGGCCGTCGCCCTGTTCGGGGTCAATCAGGAACTCGCCTTTTACAACGCCGCGTTCCAGCAATTATGGGCGCTCGACGACGCGGAACTAGCCGCGCGTCCGTCCCACAGCGAACTGATGGATCGCTTGCGTCAGGCAGGACGGCTGCCGGAGCGAGCCGACTTCAGCGCATGGAAGCGCCAACAACTTCAGTTGTACACAGAGGAAACGCCGGGCGTTGAAGCCGCCCGCGAAGGCCAGGCGCCCGATGAAATCTGGAACCTTCCCGACGGACGGACCTTACGCGTTGCGCGGGCCCGCCATCCGCTCGGCGGCGTCATCGTCGTCTTTGACGACATCACCGAACGCATGCGCCTTGAGGCGATGTTCAAAACCCAACTCAACGTTCAGCGCGCGACCCTGAACAATTTGGCCGAGGGCGTCGCAGTGTTCGGCGCGGACGGCTTGTTACGCCTGCATAACGTCGCATTCGAGAGACTATGGCGACTTGACGAAGCAATGCTGAGCCAACGCCCGCACATTGAAAAAGTGATGACCGCCATGGCGGGGCGAGTCTCTTCCGGCGGCGAATTGTTGACCTCAATCAAGCGGCGCGCGACGTCCATGTCGCCGGATGAGCGCAAGCCAATTTCCCAAGCCTTCCTGTCGCTCGCGGATGGCCGCACGCTCGCCTTTGGCACGGAGCCCCTGCCCGATGGCGCGACGCTGGCCCACTTCCTTGACGTCACTGACAGTCGCGAACGCGAGAAAGAACTCAAGCAACGCAATGAGCTGCTCGAAGATATCTACCGGCAGAAATCGCGTTTCGCCGATCATGTTTCCTATCAGCTTCGCACGCCGCTTGCGACCATAATCGGCTTTGCGGAAATGCTTGATGGACCGATGTTCGGCACACTGAATGATCGTCAGAAGGACTATATCGCAAATATTCTCACGGCCGGCTATCAGCTAAAGGATCTTATCTCCGACATCATGGATCTCTCGGCCATCGATCAGGGGCGCCTCACCATTGAGCGAGAGAATGTCGACCTGAAGGAACTGCTGACGAGCGCCGCAACCTTCTCAGCGCTGAAGGCTGAAGACACGCAGATTTCATTGCGCGTCGATTGCCCGCGCGACATCGGCTCCGTTTCAGCCGATCCGCTGCGCCTGAAGCAGATCCTCTTCAATCTGCTGTCGAACGCTTTCGCCTATACCGGCGCCGGCGGCTCGGTGACTTTAGGCGTCGATCGCGGCCCGGGCGTTGTTCGGCTGTGGGTCGAGGATACCGGACGCGGCCTGTCGCCCGGCGACCAGGCGAAAGCTTTTGAATCGTTTGAGGCGAGCGGGCCGAGCGCCGGCGCAGGGTTAGGGCTTGCGCTTGTGCAGCGCCTTGTCGCCCTTCATGGCGGCTGGGTGCGCTTGGCCTCGGAGCCCGGCAAAGGCACGAAGGTCACCTGTTTCATCCCGGATGCGGCGAGCGCCGCCGCTGCGCCAGGGGGCGGGGCCTCGCGGCCAACATCGGCGCGCCGCAAGCCTCAAGCAGGCTCGTCCCGGGAAACGGCCAAGGGCGCAGCCCCTGAGACATCCGGCGCGCCAGAAGCCTCCGTTCCACGCGGCCGCGCCATGCGCAGGGCTGCGCCCCATGCCGGCGCCGCGGAATAACCCCAACGGGCCACACCGCCACTTTCACGCCAGCTTTCCGGCGTAACGGCAAAGCGCTAGAACACCGTCGAGCGCCGTCCCATGGCCGCGAAGGAGCAAGATGCAGTTTCTCGTCATGTCCATGTTGGTTGTGATCGCTCTCACGCCAGAGGCGCCTTATCTCGCGCGTTATCTCGCCGAGCCTGTCGCGGCGACCGAAGGGGGCCGGAACCCGCGACATCAGGAATGCGTCCGGCTGCTCTCGGAGAATGTTGATGTCGGGCGGATCGCCGCCCAGCAATGGGTGACGGAAGGCGGCGGCGCGCCGGCCCAACATTGTCTGGCGATTGCGGATCTTGCGGCCGGATTCCCGCGCCTCGCCGCCGTTCGCCTTAGTAGCATCGCCGACCGCGCCGACGCCGGCGACGGCGATGACCGCGCCCGGCTCGCTGCGCAGGCCGCCCTCGCCTGGCTCGACGCGGATGATCCCGCGCTTGCTGGCGAGGCAATGACGAAGGCGCGGGCCTTTTCGCCTGATCTTGCTGAACTCGAAATCGTCGCTGCAAAGGTATACGCCGCAGAAACGCGCTGGCAGGCCGCCGCCGACGCAGTAACCGCTGCGGAAAAAGCCGGGCTGGCTACCGCCGAGACCTACGTCATCCGGGGGCGCGCCCATCGCGCCCTCGGTCGCAACCTTGACGCAGCGGAAGATGTCGTGCGAGCGCTGAACATCGATCCCTTTGACCTCGATGCGCTCGTTCTTCGCGGAGAACTGCGGCAGGCTGGCGTCGAGATTGCCGCCGAACAACGCGATGAAACGACCGCCGAAGGCGATTGACAACAAACAGCTATAAACGCGCGTTCCGTCTACCCCCGATTGCTGATCGACACGCGCCGCAAATCGCCGGATCGTGAGGTTGGAACGCATCCGCCTTTTCAGCGTTTATTAACGGAGCGTTAACGCTGGCGTCGTCCACTATCCGGGTCCGGAGCGGCGGCGTCGCCGCATAACAGGAAGAGTTCCGCCCATGTATCGCTCGCAGCCTCGAACGCCGTCCGCGCCAGGTTCAACAGCGTCCACGCCGGTAAAGGAACTGCACGAACGCCTCGCGGCTGAACTACACACGAAGCCGGCGCGCCGTCAGGCAACTTCCCGACGGCTGTCGCCCGGTTTCTCACGCGCTGCGAGCCTGCAACTCATCGATCAGCTTTCGCGCCGCGCCGGAACGGCT
>CAZSBU010000053.1:0-13850 GCA_964605055.1 uncultured Caulobacterales bacterium
GCAATGCACCATCAACGTTCACCCAGATGCGCGGGCATCCAATCCTTTGGCGGAAGATTGATCGGTCGGCCGAATTCCTTCTTCCATTCGCGCCAAGTCGAATAAGGCCAGTCCTCAGGCGCTTCGACAAGGCGGTGTTTGACCGGGTTGCAGTGGATGTAATCGACATGGGCGTCGAGGTCGCCGGCGTCGCGAATGGCGTGTTCCCAAAACCGGCGTTGCCCTATGCCGCACTCGCCTCTGCGGCGGCCCGCGCGGGGATCTTGCTCACGCGGCAGCAATTTTGAAAACCGCGATTTGATGAGCCGCCAGCGCAACGGGTAATCATTGTCGTCCGGCGGCAATCGCCAGACGCAATTCAGATGTTCGGGGGCAGATGTTCGGGCAGAACGCAAATCGCAACGGTTTCGAACGGATTGCGCCTGGCGGCATGCCCATAAACGGCGCGCAGGGCGTCGATGTGCTCGGTCAACAGCCTCGCGCGCCGGTCAACCATATCTACCGTGAAGAAAAACGTTCCTCCGGGAATGAACAGGCGCCGGTCATTCGGCATAGCCACAAAATAACCCCCGCCGCGCCCCGCCTATAGATCAAAAGGTGCATTGCGCCTTCGGCTTAATACGCCCGACCTGCTTATCCTGCTTATACAGAACTCAATCGCATCCAAAATTCTCCTTTGTGCGCTTTGTGGTCGGATTATATTCGCGGTGGCGGCTATTCCGTTTTGGTACGCACAATTCCCACTGCATGCCGTTCGGCGCGTTGCGCCGCCATGAAACCTTTGCATCAATTTGTTGTGCGAGGTCGTTCACAAGTCCAAGACCAAGAGACGCCTCGGCATTCATATTGAACCCGTCGCCGACGCCCTTGCCGTCGTCTGAAACCACCAAGCGCAATCCTTCGTCCGCCTCCGACAGAAAAAGCTGCACCGTGCCCTTTGTATCCTCGGGAAATCCGTGCTTGCAGGCGTTCGAGACAAGCTCGCAGACAATCATGCCGATCGGCCCTGCAACCGTCATATCGATCGGCGGATTAGCGTTCGCCATGACAATGACGGAGACTTTTGGTCCGTACAGACTTGATAGCCGTTCAGCGAGTCGCTCCAGATACGGCCTTAGGTATACCTCGTTTGACTTGCCGGTCTCTTGGAGTCCCTCGTGGATCGACGCAAGGCTGAGCACGCGCGCCTGCACGTTTCGCAATTCGCTATTGAACGGAGATTCGCCTTCCAGCCTGCGCCGCTCAAGGCTCAGGAAACTCGCGACAACCTGAAGGTTGTTCTTTACGCGGTGGTTCAATTCCTGCAGCAATACCTCGCGCTCGTTGACAAGGCTGCGCAAAGCGCCGTTCGCTTTGGATCGCTCGCGCAAAACTCTGTACATGACCGCCGCGGCAACGAGCACCGCGATGGCGATAAAAGCCATGAGCTGTAATTGGAGGCGCCCGCGCGCCGCGGCGATCAGGGCAAGGTCCTTTTCCTGATTGGCGATCGTCAATTTTTGTTGCGCAATCAAAAGCTCGCTGCGGCTGATATTTTCCTCAAGCCTTGAAAGATCAGCGCTGAAGCGGCCAGTGAAATTGCGCATGATCAGCGCGTATTGTGTTGCGAGCGAGGCTTTGACGCTTTCAGCGGCTTCGTCAAACAACTGCTGCGTCAACAATAACTCGGTCCATGCCGCTTCCGCACGCCGAAGCAGCGCAGGGTCGTTCATCTCGCCCAGTAAATCGAAACACCGAGCTAAGGCGCCTTCAGCGGCCTTTTCGTCGCCAAGAGAAACGGATGCGATGGCGCGCCCGCAATGAATGTCGGCGGCCATGGTCGGCGGCGCCTCTGCATTCCTATCCTCACCAGCTTGATCGAATGCGCTAAGGGCTTGCGCGGCGTTGCCTTCGGCAAGACTTAAATATCCAGCGGCAATCATGATGCGCGATGTTGACGGGCCACTCGCGGCGCCGACGATCAGTTCCTTGCCCTCATCGAGGAGCGCTCGCGCCTCATCCAGCCGATCGAGCGCAGCCAACGTTCTGACAGTGTGAGACAGGCTGCTCAAATATTTTTGAGACGTTCTGCCAGAGGTTTTTTCGTTCAATTGATTCGCTATCTGAAATTTGACAAGAGCTTGATCCGGCAATCCGATAACTGAGTAAATGCGGCCAAGGTAAAAGTAGGCTGTCGCAATGAGCGTCTCGTCTCCGTCTTTCTGCGCCGCGTCGAGCGCCTTCTCATATCCTGCGATTGCATCGATGTAATTGCCTTCACGGCGGTCAAGGACGGCGATGTTGAAAAGCAACGCCGCGCCGGGCGCCTTGCCCGCGTCAACGATCCGGGCGCGCGCCTGCGCGTACGCCGCGCGGGCTTCATCAATACGGTTCAAAGTCAGGTATGCTGCGCCTATTGCGCCATATATTGCCGATTCTGATATCGGGTCGTCGACCAATGATCCGCGCTTCAACGCGAGATTTAGATATAGTATGGCGTCCTGCGCGTTTAATTGCTCGGCTGCTGCGCTGATTTGCACGCCGATGTCTAAGGCTTCCTGCCCATCCGCATCCTCAAGCTGGCGCGCAAGGTCCGAGATGTCCTCCGAGTTCAGCGCCGTAGCGCTGCTCTGTCCCGACACAACGAGTGACAATACGAGGAGTATGAGTGCGGCGCTTACGGCGAAACGATTGATAAGGCGATAGCAAAACAGCTTTTCTGCGCCTTGGATGAGTCTGACGCCATAATGATGCGTCGTTCTATCGGTATACTGAGGGACAATTATAATCGCGCCCGACGCCTTCGTTGTGATCGATCGCAATACGGAACGCCCGCTCATCACGTCAGTCAGCAGACATTTTGATTGTGGGCTTACGCCAAGACAGGCTCGCTACTGCCTTATCTAACGGCGTACCAGCTATGGAATTGGTGTAATTACTCATCAGCTTCACGGCCAGACCTAAAACGACCTCCAGCGCATGAACATGACTATAGCCGGCGTCGAAAAATTCATCGCGCTCGGCGGTTGAGATTTTCCCGCGGTTCGCGATCAGGGAGCGGGTAAACTTCCGCAACGCTTCCAGTTTGTCGTCGGATAGAATTGCGCCATTGCGCAATGCTTCGATATCCGCCGGGGCCATGCCCGCCTTTTTGGCGAGCAAGCTATGCCAAGGAACGCAATACTCGCATTCGTTTTCATAATTGGCGGTAAGATAGACGACCTGTCGTTCAATCGGCGATAGCGATGTTTCATCGAACAGATCCCAAACGGTGGAATATCCCTGCAGGAGAGGCGGCGCAGAGGCCATCACCCGCTCCAGATTGGGGATCATGCCAAAATTCTTTTTGGTTGCCGCAAGCGCTTGCTGCGCGGCGTCGGGCGCGGAGTGTTCGTCATGAATTGGAAAATTCGTCATTAGTCGCCCTCCGGAATAGTCGCCCAACGCGTCCTGACCGTGTTGAAGCCAGTCGCCATTAATACTGCGCGCACGCAGCACGAAACAACAAGCTGATGGCGCTTCGGACCCAGGGCGTAGCCTTATGGGTCTCCGCACACGCCCGTGGATTACCCCTCTCGCGCGAATGTGATCGTCGCTGAATAATGGCGATAATCAAAATGAAAGGTGCGCCAGCGTCAACCGCAATGCACCGCCAAAAGCGTTTTCATCGCAATTTACGAAAGGACGCAGAAAGGATGCGATAGAGCCGTCCACGACGCAGCATTACGCCTGCAATAGTCGGTTGGGTAACATGCGAATTGAGTTCGACTGACGCCGGCAGCGTTTTCAAGATTTCAGAACATTCGTTGGAGCACAGTGACGACGAACCCGCTCCAAGGCTCAAGTTAATTCCAGAAAGACAATTACCGTATGCCAAACACGAAAAACTCTGACCGGCGGATTAGCTTGATCGTTGGCGGGTCCAGCGGAATCGGCAAGGCGACCGCCGAACTTCTTCTTTCACACGACCGATTGGTGCGTATAGTTGGCCGCAACCCAGACAAGCTCGACGCCGCGCAGCAGGATTTGATCGCGCTAAATCGCGGCCCGATCGAGACGGTGCGGGCCAATCTTTACGAGCCGGCTTGCGTACAGCGCCTGTTAAAGGAAATTGCAGATGAGGGCGGCCATATCGACCAGTTGGTCAACGCCGCGGGATATTTTTCGCCCTCCCCTTTTCTTGATCATACGCCTTCGGACTATGATCGTTACCATGATCTCAATCGGGCAATTTTCTTTATCACTCAGGCAGTAGCGCGAAATATGGCGCAACATGGCGGCGGCGCGATCGTCAACATAGGGTCGATGTGGGCGAAGCAGGCAATCAAGGCGACGCCTTCGTCAGCTTATTCGATGGCGAAAGCCGGCCTCCATTCCCTTACCCAGCATCTTGCCATGGAACTTGCGGAAAAAGGCATCAGGGTTAACGCTGTTTCCCCAGCCGTCGTCGTCACGCCAATCTATGGCGCGTTTATTGATCCGGAAAAAATTGAGGACACGCTGACTTCGGGGTTCAACTCGTTCCACCCGATTGGGCGGGTGGGCATGCCGGCCGACGTTGCGCGCCATATCGCCTTCCTTTTGTCAGATCACGCATTGTGGACGACCGGCGCGGTTCATGACATCGATGGCGGCGTCATGGCCGGCCGCAATTAACCGCCGGAATGCCAAGTCCGTCCACAGCGCGGCCATTCTCACAAGATGACGACGAAGACCTCAATGATGCGAAATTACCGGCTTCGTCATTCAACTAACATTACGGCAGCTGAGACGAACGACATCAGACGATCCGAGCTTCGGAGATATTGAGCGCTGTTTCTCCCGAACCCTGCGCTCAAGGCGGCTATCCGGTCACGCCCGGCCGGATGGCCGCCGCTCGCATTAAAACCAGGCGGGCTGAGAAAGGTGGGACGGGTTGCAACCGATGAATGGACGCAAGATATTTTTCGCACGGCGAGACCAGACATTTTCGCAGCGGACAGGAGCGCTCGGGGCGGCGCTCGGCCTTTTATTTCTTGCAACGCCCTCGCTCGCGGAAACAGGCAAGGCGGAGTTTGACCTAACCCAAAAGCGGTTGCTGACGCTTGCGAACAGCAGCTCCGGCGCCGAGGCGCAGACCGAGGCCTTTGAAATCGCGAGCGCGCTTTGGGCGATGGCCGAGGACAACGCCGCCGCAGCCGCGCCAGCCAGCACGTGCGCCGCAGCCGACGAGCGGCCCTCTGACGATTACCATGGCGGCGGGATCGCATCAGGCGTTCGAGCAAAGCAGCATCTCGAGACGTTTGATGAACTGGACTTCGAGGTGTTCAGCAATCAGGACTGGGCGCGGTTACATCTTAGCCATGCCGAAAACGTCATTGTGACGTGGCCAGACGGTCGTGTGACGAACGGTATTGACGTTCATATCGAAGATTTGAAAAAACTCTTCATCCACGCGCCGGACACGCGCATCAAAATTCACCCGATACGTATCGGCGCCGGAAAGTGGACAGCAGTCATGGGCGTCATGGAGGGAACTTTCACCAACCCCATGCCGACCGTCGATGGCGACGCGATCGCGCCGACCGGTTGCACGTTCGCTGTCAACATGGCGACTATCGCCGTCTGGGAGCAAGGGCGCATGATCCACGAATGGCTTTTTTGGGACAACCAAACCTATCTGCGGCAGCTAGGATTTGATCAATAACGCATGGCTGCCGCAAACACCGCCGATCCTCCCTCGGCGGCCCAGGCTGGTCCCGACATAACTGAGCCCTGCAACTGAGATTGATTTGAAACCGAGCGATCTACTACGGGATTTAGAAAAAGCGGCTCACTTATTAGAAGATCTTACCCATGATTCCATGTCTTTTGCTTTGTACTGAATGTTGCAGTCATAGTGTGATTACGACAGAAATAGCGCTGGGGCAGAAGTAGAACGGCGCGCAGGCCGGAGCATTCGAGATGGGAACTGTCTGTTTCGAGAGGGTTGGACGAACAACGGGAAAAAACGTCCCGGCAATGACGTTTACTTTTCGTTCTATCTTCTCCGCTGCCATAGCGTCCTTCTGTTTATTTGGCGAGGCAGCGGCTGAGGGCTTCGATCAGCAGGAATTTGAAGGTACGCTCCTAACCGTCGCCCGCGAAACGCCTGCCGATTTTAGAGCGATGTCCTCTGCGATAGAGAGGGCCTTAGCCGGACAGTCACCGCAATCCAGTCGGCAAACCATTGACGCAGCTCTCCAGAACGATGGCGTCCGCGACGACCCCCTGCTGCGCGCAGCCCTTCACCGCCGTCTTGGCTATAGCTATTTCGGCGAACAGAATGACGCCGAAGCCAGACGCTATCTCGAACTCGCCAAGTCTGACTTGTCAGGAACGCAATCATGGGACGCGCTAGCCGGTATTGATGTGGCGCTTGGCATCGTGGCTTACCGAAACGATGATTTTGGTTCGGCCGTCAGATACTACCGGGAGGCGCTGGCCACGAATAACGGCGTTCTATCAACAACAATATTATCAACTATCCATAACAACGCTGGCGTATTGTTCTCTGCGCTGGATATGAAAGATCGCGCACTTTCGCACTACCGCCTCGCAGCCGAGAATTCGAGACTAGCGGGTTTTATCTCTGCCGATCGCGCCAATATCGCGTTGCTGTTAAACGATTTGGGGAAGGTTTCCGAGGCGCGCGAGCAAATCGACAGCATACTTGCTGATCCAGCGTATTTCGAAACTCCATCAAATAAGGCGATAGCCTACCGCACCGCTATGCGCGTTTATCTCAACGCCGGAGAATTCAGGAAGGCTATTGAATTTGGCGAACTCGCCGCCGGCGTGATCGACTATCTGTCGGACCGGTTCCAGGTGCGATTGCAATGCGATTTCGCCAAGGCGCATGATGGGCTCGATGAATCAAGCAAGGCGCTAGCTTACGCGCGGAAATGCTATGACCTGGCGGTCACAGCCGGACAGCCTTGGATCGTTTCCGAGGCAGCGCGAACGCTTGCCCACATCTTGAATGAAAATCAGGATTATGGACAAGCTGCGCACATAGCGCTCGTCGCCCTCGAAAATGGCGAGGTTCACAAAAAATCACTGAGCGAGAAACAAGCACAATTAGTCGCCGGCGAGCTTGCGCTGGATCTAGAGCGGTCGGCGGTCATTGTTGCGCAACGCGAAAAGGAACTCGCGGATTTGCGTCTTGCGCAGCAGAGCCAAAGGTCGGTTCAATACGCCATCATCATCGCCATTTTATCCTTGTTTTCGCTGGCGCTCGCCATCCTTCTGAGAGATCGGCTTCTGAAAACCAGAAAGCTAGAATCTGCCATCAACCTGATCGAAGATCAGAAGCGGTCTCTCGCCCAACTCGCTAATACGCGAGAAACGCTCATTCTCGAGCTGAATCACAGGGTAAAGAACAATCTTCAGGTCGTCGCCAGTCTGCTGGGACTTGAACGTCGGCGGCTGGAGCAAAACGGCGAACCCGAAACGCATATGCGTGATGTCCAGGCGCGCGTGCTCACCATGGCGTCCGTACATGAAGGACTACAGACCTCAGGTTCAAGCGATCTTGTTTCCCTCCGCAATTACGTGGAAGGACTTTCCCAACGGCTCACAAGCCTGCATACGCCGCGGTGTCAGATAAACGTGGACGAGCGGAGCGACGATATGCTGATCGCCATGTCGCAAGCAGCGCCGGCTGGCCTTGTGCTCTGCGAGCTGATCTCTAATTCGACAAAACACGGGTATAAAGACGATCAAAAGGGCGACATCGACGTGTCTATTAAAGATGGCGTGTCGGAAATCGAAATAAAAGTCACCGATCATGGGCAAGGGTTGCCTGCAGGTTTTTCGCTGAATGGGTCCTCCTCGCTTGGTTTATCGCTGGTTACGGATCTCGTGCAGCAGATAGAAGGACAGATTTTCTGGCGTAATATCGAAACGGGTGGGGTTGAATGGCGTTTGCTTATTCCGCCGACAAGTCAGTGTGGAGCGCACGCAATATGAGCATCAGCGCACTAATCGTCGAAGATGAGGCGGTCAGCGCCCGCGACCTCAAGGATATCATGCAGCACCTTGGGCATAAGGTTTGCGGCGTCGCCTCCTCTTATGATCAGGCGGTATCGCTTGCCGACGCCTGCAAGCCGGAAATCGCTTTGCTTGATATAAAGTTGAAGTCGAAATTGTCTGGCGTCGACGTTGCGCGCTATCTGCGCGAGCATCATACGCTGCCGATTGTCTTCCTGACATCAAGGTCGGATCCGCAAACGGTGCAAGAGGCAAGAGCGCTCAAGATCAACGGTTATATTATTAAGCCGTTTACTGAGGAAATTGTCTATGCCGCCGTAGAGACGGCGTTCGGAAATTTTCTTGACGCCTCTTTCGAAGAAACCGCATCGCCCGAGCAGGTTGTCGCCAAGGGCGGACTGGCGCCTTTTCTAGCGCGACGTATTGAAGCGTATATTTCTGAGCATTTTCAGTCCCAACTCACGCTGGACGATCTGGCGCAGCGCGCCGGGCTTAGTCGGTTCCACTTTGCAGCATCATTCAAACAGACGTTCGGCGAACCGCCGCACCGGTATGTGATATTGAAGAGGATCAACTACGCGAAAAAACTGCTGCTCGAAACGGATATGTCCGTAACCGACATATCCGCGGATGTAGGGTATGAAAATCAAAGTCACTTCACAACGCTTTTCCGGAGAGAAGTGGGGTTGCCCCCGGCAACCTATAGGAAACAGAAGCGGGCGTAGGAAATAGCGCTGACGCCGAAATTCAATGGCTCGATTTGTATCTCGCACCCATGAAGTCGATGAAGACGCGTACCTTCGCTGACAAATGACGGTTTTCCAGATACACGGCAAATATGTTCAGGTCATAATCGAGTTTTCCGGAAAATAATTCCGTCAACCTGCCCGATTGCAGATCATCCCGAACAACATACTCCGGGCACAGCGCTATACCGGCGCCGCTGACCACAAGCTTGCGCACCGCGGTTGCACTGTTGACGCGGAACTGAGACTTGACGGGAACGACGAACGTTTCCTCTCCCTCGCGAAATCGCCATCGTTCGCTGTTCCGAAAATTGGTGTCGACAAGGCATTCATGTTCGAGAAGGTTCAGCGGCGACGATGGCGCGCCGGCATGCGCCAGATATGAAGGCGCCGCGCAACAGACGATTGGCGCAGCGCCGAGCTTCCGGGCGATCATGTTCGAGTCATCCAGATGGCCAATGCGAATGGCGAGATCGACGCCTTCATCTATGAGGTTCACGAACCTGTCGGTCAGCTTCAGCTCGACGGTGACTTCCGGATAAGCCGCCGTAAAATCTCGCAACGCCTCAACGAGGTACAGCTCTCCGAAAGTCATTGGTCCGGCAATAACGAGGTGGCCTTTCGGCTTCGCTTGAATTGCGCCGACAACGCCTCGCATCTCCTCGTAATCTTCGATGAGCCGCAAGCACCTCGGATGAAACGCTCGGCCGGTATCGGTCAGGGCGACCCGTCGCGTCGTGCGGTTCAGCAACCGCGCCCCGAGATCGTCCTCGAGCGATTTCACATACTTGCTCACCAATTGCGGGGTTAACGAGAGCCGATCGGCGGCAGCAGTGAATGATCCAGCGTCAGCCACCGCCGCGAAGCTCCGCAGCTTGTCGAAGGTGTCCATATTATATCCATTTCATGGATAGTATCTCCATAGATCGATCATTTTTCTTTTTTTTGTTGGGTGTCAAGTTTCAAGCCTCGTCGCAGTCAGGAAGGCGCGGCGGCGCCCAGGCGCTCTTTCGGCGCGTCATTTTTCGAAGGAAACAGTCATGATTGACACCGTTACTGCCCCTTACGCCGCCCTTGCTCTTCGCACGTCGCTCGGGAGTATGTTTCTCGCACATGCCGGGCTGAAAGCGTTCGTTTTCACGCCCGCGGGAAGCGAGCAATTCTTTACATCGCTTGGACTTCCCGAGGGCCTTGCAACGGCAACGATTGCAATCGAGGCGCTCGGCGGACTGGCGCTCATCCTCGGCGTCGAGACGCGAAAGGTAGCGTTAGCGCTATTGCCGATCCTGATCGGATCGATCGCCTTCGTGCACGGCGCGAATGGATGGCTCTTTACCAACCCAAACGGCGGCTGGGAATTTCCAGCTTTCTGGGCCGCCGCCTTGATCGTTCAGGCGCTGCTCGGGAACGGAGCATTTGCGCTCCCGATCAAAGCATTTGCGCCTGCCGCATCAAGACCTGCTCTCGCTGGCTAACTTCACCACCAAACCCCAGAAAAGGATAATCACCATGCTGAAGTTTACCAAAAATACGTCGCGCGACAGCATCGAAAAGCTCGATGCGGAACTGAACGCCGCCATTCTTTCCGGCAAAGGCCTCGATGCATTCGAGACATACTATGCCGAAGATGTCGTGATGCAGGAAAATGATAACGAGCCGACCGCGGGCAAGGCCGCCAATCGGCTCCGCGAGAAGGCGTTCTTTGAAGCCATCACCGAGTTCCGGGGCGCCGAAGTGCTGGCCGCCGGCAGCGGAGACGGCGTCACTTTCTCCCATTGGCGCTTCGACTTTACCCACCGGGATTGGGGCGTGCGTAACTACCGCCAGGTCGCCGTCCGCACCTGGAAAAACGGTAAAATCATTCGCGAGGTCTTTCACTACGGGTCTTGAGCCGGTCGTCGGGGCGCGCGGCAAACGCGCGCCCCCCCCTGGGGGCCTCCGTTACAAATTGAAGGCCCTTTCCTCTGTATCGTGACGTTCACGCTTTCAATCAACTTCTATCCTGAGGACAAAGTTATGCTGCCCGCCCTATTCATTCCCCATGGCGCTCCTGACCTCATCTTAACTGACGAGCCCTCGCGCGGCTTCCTTGCGCGATTATCGGAAACCTTTCCGAACCCGAAAGCCATTGTTGTGATCTCAGCACATTGGGAAGCGCCCCAACTTGCCCTCACGTCGGCAAAAGCGCCAAAAACCTGGCATGACTTCTCAGGCTGGCCCGCGCCGCTATACGACCTCGCCTACCCTGCTCGTACCGATTTCTCAGCCATCGACCGCATTACGGAGCTTTTGCGAGAGCAGGGTTTAGCAATAAAACACGACGACAACCGTCCCTACGATCACGGCGCCTGGATTCCATTGATGCTTGCCTATCCGCAAGCGGACATTCCGGTGATCCAGTTATCATTGGTCGAAGGCGCCAGCGAGCGCCAGCATTTTGAAATCGGACTGTTGCTCGCGCCCTTGCGAGCGGAAGGGATTCTGATCATCGGATCGGGATCGACAACCCATAACCTGCGCCGCCTCGCCCCGGAGGGATCGCCCCCACCAGATTGGGCGCTCACATTTGACGAATGGCTGCAAGAAGCGATTTCGCGGCGGGACGTTCGTGCTCTAACGAGTTATCGAACGGTCGTTGACACAGCGGCCGTCGCTCACCCGACGCCAGAGCATCTCGCGCCATTGTTCGTCGCCCTTGGCGCTGGTTGGGCCGGCGGTCAGGCGCGAACGATCCATAAAAGCTACACATACGGATCGATCGGAATGACGAGTTTTGCGTTCGGAACAGCCGAAGAAATTGGCTATTTTCCGGAAGCCGATACCATCAGAAAAACTTACACCGCACACAGCAATTATTACGATAGCCCTGCTGCTGCGCTTCGGAGGCAGGCTGGCGAGGCGATCCACCCCAACTAATTTAACGCCTTCGAAACATCACGAAAGATTGAAGCTCGAGCCGTCCTCTACCGTTGGGCTACTCATTGAAGGAGGTGGACATGTACGATGACACTGTATTGCAGGGTGTAATTGACCAATCCAGTCACCGCGACACGTGGAATGCTTCGTCACGATACGGTTCGCCTCCGTATTACGCCAACGCAGACGCCGTCAAGCACCTCGCTCATGACATCCGCGGTTTACTTGCCTTGCTTCAAATACAGATTGACGCAGACGGCGGCAATCGCCTCACCTCTTTCGACAAGACGCGCGCTGTCATGCAGCGGACAATCGACAGAAGCGTCGCCTATTGCAGCGACCTGATCCGTCAGCCGCCAGCGGACTTTGTCGATGACGGGGCCATCCGGGTTGATGATCTCATTCTTGATGTTCTTGCCGTAGCCGCACCGCTCGTCGAGCTTCAGGGCACAACAGTGAAACGCCTTGCCTCAGATGGCGAAATCAACGCGCATCATGCGATCTCTGTCCACCGCATCCTGCTAAACCTGGTACGGAACGCTTTGCACGCTATGGCGAGCGTCGAGGATCGTCAGCTGAAGATTGAAGCGGCGATCCTACGAGACAAAATCCGCATTGACGTCGTCGATACCGGACCGGGACTGCCAGAGTTTGTCCTGCAAACATTGTTTCCGCGCTTTGATCGGTCCGCGTCGCATCCGCGCGTTTTGGGGCTCGGGCTGCCATCAAGCATTGCTCTCTCGAAATCGATCGGCGGTCGATTGATTCTTCTGCGCTCCGGCCCGGAAGGGGCCGCTTTCCGCCTGGAGGCGCCACGGGCTCTGGCGCTTCGCGACCTACACGACGCTGACCGGACTCCCAAGCGTCAGCCGCACAACTCCGTTCACGACCCGTTGATTTGATCTTCGCTGCTCTGGAACGCGCGATACGTCGCCATAACTCATCGTCGTCTGCCAAAACGTGCTTGCCCACCGACCTTCAACAGAAAAGGAGAAATGAAATGTCCAGAATACCGACACCTAAAACGATCAGTGATGCGCCGGCCGCTTCCCAAGGTCTTCTTGAGGCCGTCACGAAGCAGCTCGGCTCGGCTCCGAACATGTTCCGACTAATCGGCAACAGCCCGGAAACTCTCGAAGGTTATCTTGGCCTCAACGGCTCTCTTGCCAAAGGTAAGCTGGCTGCGGCTACGCGCGAACGCATCTCCCTTGCGATCGCAGAAATCAACGGCTGCTCATATTGCATGTCCGCTCATACCTATCTCGGAAAAAATCTTGCCAAGCTCGACGATGTGGAAATCGCCGCCAACCGCAAGGGGCGATCCAACGACGCAAAAGCCAGCGCCGCCGTCGAATTTGCCGTGAAGATCGCGCGAAACCGCGGCCGCGTTTCAGATGCGGATGTGTCGGCAGTCAAGGCAGCGGGCTATTCGGATGCTGAAATCGTCGAGATCGTTGGCCACGTCGCGCTCAACACGCTGACGAACTACATGAACGAAGTATTCGGCACCGAGATCGATTTCCCGGTCGTGCGCGTCGAAGCTGCTTGAGACTTTCAAGCCAAATCAGAAATCAAGGAAAACATACGATGCTCAACAAATCCAAAATCCTGATGGCGGCCGCTGCGCTCGCAATCATTACGCCTTTACCCGCAACGGCCTACGACCCGGCCTCTACGGCAGCGGTCAATGTCGACAAAGCGGGCGTTGGCCTCAGAGGGTATGACCCCGTCGCCTATTTCAAGATTGGCGCGCCTCAACGCGGGAATGCAAGCTTCTCGGCCTCTCACAATGGCGTCACGTATCATTTTGCCGATGCGGCCAACCGTGATTTGTTCAAATCGCGACCTGAAGCCTTTGCGCCGCAGTTTGGCGGCTTTTGCGAGACAGGCGTGTCGCTGAAGAAGAAACTGGACGGCGATCCAGACGTTTGGCGTGTCGCTGACGGTAAGTTGTACGTGTACATCAATCGCGGCGCTATGAACAAACTTCTTGAGGACCCCGTCGCCGGATCGCGCACCGCCGTCGCGAACTGGCCTCAGATCAAAGATAAGGCGCCTAAAGACCTTTAGATCAGCAATCCGCTCCTGCGCCCCGACGCGGGAGCGGATGGCCAAGCAACAGAGGCTGCCTTGAAATTTCATCCATTCAAGTCACGCCGACAGGTTCTCGTTGCCACCGGCGCAGCACTGGCGACATCT
>CAZSBU010000054.1:0-2621 GCA_964605055.1 uncultured Caulobacterales bacterium
GGCGCCTCCCCCCGACGCGAGCGTATGAGAGAACGCGGGAGCTTACCCCAGCTCCCGCGTTCACCTTCTTCTCGCCCTGAAAAGCTGAAATCACTTTCCAGCGCCAGGCGCTCATGCTTTTGGGCCCCGCTTTCCGCCGCCATGCGCCCGCCCTTCTGGCGGCGGCGCCAGTGGCCAGCGCGCCCTTGCCGGAAAGGCGAGCGCATCGGCCCGACTTGGCGTCATTCCGGCAGCCAACCGCTGCGCGCCCGCCCACGCGATCATCGCGCCATTGTCGGTGCAAAGTTTTGCTGGCGGAACGACCATTGTAAAGCCTTGGCTTTGAGCGGCCTCAGCCAGCGCGATGCGGATCGTATCGTTCGCAGCAACGCCGCCGGCAACGACGACGACGCCCGGTTTTTCCGCCGCTTCCATCGCCCGTCGGAGCCTATCGGCGAGGTGTCGCGCCGCAGCAGCCTGAAACGAGGCGGCCAGATCTGCGACGTCTGCCGTTGTGGGGGCGACAAGAGATTCGGCGGCGATGCGGACAGCGGTCTTGAGGCCCGAGAATGAAAAATCATATCCATCCCGACCGATCAGGGGGCGGGGCAAGTCATACCGCGCCGGGTCGCCGGCTCTCGCCGCCGCCTCGATACGGGGCCCGCCGGGTTGACCGAGACCGAGCAGCTTTGCCGTCTTGTCGAACGCCTCGCCGGCGGCGTCATCGATCGTCGTGCCGAGGCGAACATAGTCTCCGAGACCCCGAACCTCTACGATCTGGGTATGGCCGCCCGAGATCAGCAACAGGAGAAACGGAAAGGGGATATTTTGCGTTATCTGCGCGGACAGCGCATGCCCCTCGAGATGATTCACCGGAACAAGGGGCAGGTTCCAGGCGATCGCCAGCGCTTTGGCGGCGTTCAGCCCTACCATTACGCCGCCGACCAGTCCGGGCCCCGCCGTTACGGCGATGGCGTTGATCTCGTTCGGAGTAAGCCCAGCTTCATCAAGGGCTTGGCCAAGGGCCCGGTCGAGTAGTTCAACATGGCTGCGCGCGGCAATTTCCGGTACGACGCCCCCGTATGGCGCATGACGCGCAAAATCGGTCATAACCACGCTCGACAGGATTCGCGCCTCGCCGCGGGCCGACCGGGCCACGATCGCAACAGCGGTGTCGTCGCAACTTGTCTCAATGCCAAGGACGACGAGGGGGTGTGACGGAGCTTGCTGGGCGATGATCATGGGCGCGTTAAGACGGTTCACAGGTTCGAACGCAAGATCGAAATTCGGCCAAGCGACGTGGTAGGGCCTGAATTGTTTCGAACCGACCCTATATCCGGCGGCGGATGCGCCGAAAAAAGCGAGATGCGCGTTGATCGTCATTGTCACCCGACCTGAGCCGGATGGGTCTGCGTTCGCCGCCGAACTTGTTCGCGCGGGTCATACCGCTATTCTGTCGCCCGCGATGAAAATCGACGTCGCCGGATCGACCGGCGATTTGTCGGATATCGGCGCATTGGCATTTACATCGGCAAACGGCGTGCGCGCATTTGCAGCTTCGGTAGCAGCCTCCGGCATCGACGCGCCAGTTTTCACCGTCGGGCCGGCCAGCGCGGTGGCAGCGAGCGCGGCTGGATTACACGCGCCAATGGCCGCAGCTGGCGACGTTGAAAGTCTTGCTGAGCTGATCGACGCGACGGCGAAAGCCGCGCCGTTTCGCGGTCCGGTTCTCCATATCGCCGGGAGTGACCGCGCTGGCGACTTGATTGCGCTTCTCGCGGCGCGGTCGATTCCTGCGCGACGGGTCGTTCTCTATCGCGCTGCGCCGGCCGCTACATTGAGCGCATCGGCGGCGTTGGCGTTGACGGACGCCGCAGAGCCGATTGCGGTGGCCCTGTTTTCTCCCCGCACAGCCCGCCTGTTCATTGAGCAGGTCAGCGCTGCTGGATTTTTCGATCGATTGGCGAACGCGATTGCGGTTTGCTTAAGCCCCTCAGTCGCCGAAGCCGCCGCAACGGCCCCATGGTTGGAGATTCGCGTCGCCGCCGAGTTAAGCGCTGCGTCGATGATTTCGACGCTGTAACAAGCGCTGATGCTTTGGCTCTCGCGCAGGCGTCAAACGCCGCAAAAAACGCCGCCGCAACCCGAATGTTATGCCCCTAACGGGGTCGTCTCCTGTATACGATGTCGGTAGCCTTTGTTCGCCGACGCCGCCGACCGAGGACACGCATGACTGATGAGAAAGCGAAACCTGCAGATTTAGCCGGGAACGCCGGAGCGGCCGACCTGACGTCCAACGACACGCATGAGGCTTCACCCCCAGCGGCCGAGCCGGTGGCCGATGGGGCGTCCGGCCCGGTCGAAACGCCTCGCGCCGAGCCATCTGAACCGCAAAACACGCCAGATGTCAGCCACCCGAATGCGGCTTCGATCAAAGGTGATCTTGAAGCCGAAACAAGCGAAGCGGCAGTTAAAAACAGCGACACTGTATCCGCCGGTGAAGCCGAAACGACACCGCCACCTCCCACAAAGCGGTTTGGCGCCGGCCTTATCGCCTTTGTGATTTTCAGCGCTCTCGCGGTGGTGCTGCTCGGTTATTGGTGGATAGAGGCGCGGCCCAGCGCGGGCAGCGACAGTGCGCC
>CAZSBU010000054.1:2631-3031 GCA_964605055.1 uncultured Caulobacterales bacterium
CTGGTTCTTCCGGTCCGGCCATCGAGCCGGACGACGCCAACCCGCCTCCTGGTCCCGCGGTTGATGAGCCGAACACGGAAGCCACGGCGGAGGAAACGCCAACGGCTGAGGCCCCGTTGCCTGAAATCCGGGCGGATGGGACTAAAATCGTTAATGAAATCGGCGCGGACGCCAGCGCATTGATCGCAATGGCGCCGGAAGGGCCGGCTATCGGAGAAGAAGGCCGCGACCTGCCCCCTGCGCCACTCCCAAGCGGAGCTGACGCCAATGCTGAGTTGCGCACGGCTGCGCGCGCCGCGATTCTCGGGGATGGGTCGGCAGGCGCGGCCGCAACCGAAAATCCTGAGTCATCAGAAGCGGTCGACGGCGCCCCAGAGCCCGCCCCTGCCGCTCCGCCGCA
>CAZSBU010000054.1:3041-7461 GCA_964605055.1 uncultured Caulobacterales bacterium
AAGAAGGCATTGCTCTCGATGAGACGACAACGGACGCCGCAACACCCGCAGCAGAACCGCCAGCCATTGCCAACGCAGCGACCAATGATGGCTCAGCCGCTCTGGCCGCCGAGATTGCGGCATTAAAAGAGACATTCGAACGGCAGGTCGGGCGCCTTGCGGATGAATTGAACGCCGAAAGATCAGTCGCGCAGGCGCAAGCTGCAGAAATTGCTCAACTGCGGGCAAGCCTCGAAGAGGCTTTGGCGACACGGGAAGGCGAGGCCGCATCGGAGGTCGCCTCGCTGCGCGCAGCGCTGGGCGAAGCGCAGCGGGCCGCTGCGCCGTTGACGCGTCAGGCGCTGGCCGCGCTGGCGTTGAACGCTTTGCAGCAGAAAGTGATATCGGGCGCGCCGTTCACGGAGGAACTAGACGTTTTCGTTGGGCTCGCACCTGAATCGCCGCTCGGTCTCCGCCTTGCGCCGCTGGCGGCTGAGGGCGCGCCGACGTTAGAAGCGTTGCAGGAAAGTTTCGGGCAAGCAGCCCGCGATGCGATCGCCGCCGCGAGACTGGCCCAAGCAACCGACCCGGTGTCGCGATTTGTAGCCAACTTACAGAGTCTCGTTAGCGTACGGACGATTACGCCGCAGGAAGGTGACGGGCCAATCGCCGTCATCTCTCGCGCCGAGGCCGCTGTACGTGGAGGCGACATAGAAGCGGCGATCGCTGAATTGTCCGCCCTCGAAGGCCCGCCCGCTGAAGCGGTCGCGAACTGGCTGACCAAGGCCCGCGGCATGGTCGAAGCGCGTAGCGCGTTGACCGAGGTGAACAACGCGCTACGCAGTCAATTTCGGAACTGACGGAACAATGATCCGTATTCTGATATTTATTCTGAGCGTTATCCTGCTTGCGGCCTTAATTACATGGCTCGCGTCAATGGACGGGATGATTTCAGGCGAGGCGTTTGGCGTGCGGTTCGACATACATGCGGGCGCGGCGATTGGCGCTGTGCTCGTGAGCGTCATCGCGCTCGTGCGGGTGACAATGCTTGTGCGCGACGCGACGTACTTGCCGAAGCGGCTTGAGGCGCAACTTGCAGAATCAAAGCGGGCGCGGGGTCTAACGGCCCTGACGCGCGGTCTAGAGGCCGTGGCCGCGGGCGATGGACCGGGCGCTGCGCGCCATGCGCGAACAGCTCAGAAACATCTTGGCGGCGCGCCCATCACGCGGCTTCTGGCTGCGAAGGCGGCTCAACTATCAGGCGACGCGGAGGCCGCGGGAGCCGGCTTCACGGCCATGCTGGAAGCGCCCGAGACTGAGTTCCTTGGTCTATCTGGGCTTTACTCGAAAGCCGTTCGCGCCGGCGACGTTGCGGCGGCGCAGTCCCTCGCCGAGCGCGCGTTCGCCATCCGGCCGAATGCAGCGTGGGCGTTCGATGCAGTATTCGAGCAGGGATTGGCTCGCGGAGCGTGGGGAGAGATGCGCGATGCGCTCGCTCGCGCGGCGCGCGCCGGCGTTGTGCCGCCCGATCAGGCCCGACGCGGCGAAGCCGCGCTGCTGACAGCCGATGCGTCAGCGGCTGAATCCTCCGGAGATGATGCGAATGCGCTTCGCAATCTTGAGACGGCGCTGAAGCGCGCGCCGGATTTTGCGCCCGCCGCAGTTCTCGCCGCCAGGCTCCGAGCCGGCGCCGGAAAGCGAAGCCGCGCTGCGCGCATTCTGGAGACGGCTTTTGCAGGCTCTCCCCACCCGGCCCTGACGGCGGCCCATGCGGCGCTTTGGGCTGATCTGCCGCTTGATCAGCGGGCGGAAAAAATGCATCGCCTTGCCGAACAGAAGCCGGAAGCGCGCGAGGCGCAGATCGTGCGTGCGCGCAGGGTCATGATGCTTGGCGATCACCGCGATGCGATTACCCGCCTCGAGCCGCTCTTGCGCAACGGCGCATTAGCCAGCGACTACGCCTTGATGGGAGAGGCGGTAGCGGGACTTCAGGGCGAGGCGGCGGCGCGCCTCTGGTTCGTTAAAGCGGCGATGGCGCCGCGCGATCCGACGACAGGTGCGGACGGACGGTTTCATTTTACTCGCGATGGATGGGCGCGCGTCATTCGCGAATACATGCAGCACGGACGGCTTGCTCCGCCGCCGCTTGAAGAAGCCCTGACCCTCTCGCCGGAAGAAATCGGGATGCTGGCAGCGCCGAGGCTTGAGACTGACGTTCCAGATACTGACGAAATTGATGATCTCCCTGACGTGGCGGCTGAAACCCCAGCGGATAAGCCCCCCCCGGTTCCCCTACAGCTGATCGATGGTCGTCCCGAGGCCGCTTCCGCCAAAGTCGCAGGGACCGCCTCATGACAGAACGCAAAGCTGCCTTGATCGTTGGGGCTGGCGATGGGATCGGCGCGGCGCTGGGGCGCACGTTTGCGCGGGCGGGCTACGAAACGTGTCTCGTCCGTCGTCCAAGACACGCCGAAGCGCTCGAGGCTCTGGCTCAGGAAATTCGCGCTGCGGGAGGAGCCGCTCACGCCTTCGCAGGCGATGCGCGTGACGAGGCGGAAATGATTTCGCTTTTCGACAGGATTGAAAGCGAGGTCGGCCCGTTAGAGGTCGTAATCTTCAACATTGGCGCGAATGTCAGCTTCCCGATCACGGACACAACCGCGCAGGTATTTCGAAAGGTCTGGGAGATGGCTTGCTATGCTGGCTTCCTCACGGGACGGGAAGCCGCGAAGCGAATGACGCCACGGAGGAAAGGCACGATCATTTTTACCGGCGCCACCGCAAGCTTGCGCGGAGCGTCATCGTTTTCGGCGTTCGCGAGCGCAAAAATGGGTCTGCGCGCGGTGGCGCAGAGCATGGCGAGAGAGCTTGGCCCGCAAAATATTCACGTCACGCACGTCGTCATCGACGGCGCCGTCGATGGCGCGTTCATCCGTAGTCTGCTTAATGATGCGGCCGCGCGGAAGGCTGACGACGCCATCCTCGATCCTGACGCAATCGCCGCAGCCTATCTCGCGCTCCACCATCAGCCGCGCAGCGCCTGGACGCACGAGCTTGATTTGCGCCCTTGGAAGGAGCCCTGGTGACATGGCGCGCGTTCTAGAATTCATCTTCGATGTAGGCAGTCCGAACGCTTATCTTGCGCATACGCAGCTGACCGGGATAGCCGCCGAGACCGGCGTGGACCTCCTGTACACGCCGTGCCTCCTCGGCGGCATCTTCAAGCTGACGCAAAACCAGTCGCCTATTACCGCCTATGCCGGCGTCAAGAACAAATTGGCGTACGAATTTCTCGAAATTGAACGCTTCGCCCAGCGTCATGGGGTGAAGTTTGCAATGAACGCGCATTTCCCAATCAATACATTGACGCTGATGCGCGGCGCGATCGCCGCCGAACGACTGGGCTTTGGCAAAGCGTATGTGGAGACGGTCTTTGCCGCCATGTGGCGCGACAATGAAAATATGGCCGACCCTATAGTCGTCGAACGGCTCCTCGCTGCCCAAAACCTCGACAGCGCGGCAATTTTTGCGCTCGCCGCCGATCCCAGCGTTAAGCAAGCGCTGCAGGATAACACCGAGAACGCCGTTGTAAGGGGCGCATTTGGCGCCCCGACGTTTTTCGTCGGCAGCGAGATGTGGTTCGGCAAGGATCGGCTTGGCGAGGTGCGGGAGCATTTAGGCGCCGCGTAAAGCGGCAGCTTTCGTTTTCCTTCCTCGCGGTTAACGCTTTTTCATGCCTCGCCGGGTTAGGCAAAAGGCATGAGCCAGCCGACAACGTTCTTCCGTGTGCCCGGTCTCGCTAGGGTCGTTCGCGTTGCCGGGTTCGGCGCGGCGGCGACTCTTTGGACGATATATGCCGCGATCGCCGCTTTCGCGACAATCCTGTTTCCGCCGGCAATACTCCTGTTCCTTGCGCCCGCCGGCTTTGCGATCATCGCCAACATGCCGACGACGCGGGGCGTCCCCCAAAGCGTCATGCTTACGCTGATCACGCTCGCGGTCGCCCTCGTCCCGCTATGGCCGGTTTATCTCCACGTGAAGCTCGGCCCGATGCCCATACTGACGCCGCCCCGTGTTGTGCTCTACGTCATTACGGCGTGTTGGCTCTACGACATGGCGGCCTCTCGCTGGCGACGCGGTCAATTCATCGTCGCCGTCCGCCGAAACGCGTGGCTTGTCGGCAGCGTGTTCACGATCTTCGGGGTAGGCGCGCTGAGCCTGCCAATGGCAGAGGGCCGCGCTTACGCCATCCCTGAATTCGTCCGCCAAGCGATCATCTGGCTCGGACCGTTTTGCGCCTTCATGACCTATGTGCGCCGCCGGCGGAATTTCATCCGGCTGTTAAAGGCGCTGGCGATCGGCGGCGCGATCTCTGGCGCTATCGCAGTCGCGGAGGCGGGCGAGGAACCTTGATTTCGCGATGAAGACCGCGTTGACGGTC
>CAZSBU010000054.1:7471-13833 GCA_964605055.1 uncultured Caulobacterales bacterium
GCGGAGGCGGGCGCCGGAACGCTGCTGGCAAATTTTCTATCGCCGCTTATCGCCAATGACGCCGAATGGTTGCGTCAGGCGCAGGAGCAGAAAATACGCGACGGGATTTTCCGCGCGCAGGCAGGTCACACCCATCCGTTGTCGCTCGGCGAATATCTCGCCATGAGCGCGCCGCTGGCGCTTGCCTTCGCCGCATCCGCGCGAATGAATCGGTGGCGCTTGTTTTGGACGCTTGCCTTGATTGCGACAATTGCCGGAGCGGCGGCGACCAATTCCCGCGGGGCGTTAATCGCCCTCGCGATATCGGGCAGCATGATCACGATGATCGCCGCAAAGCGCTATTTAATGCGGCCGCGGTCCTCGCGCGTTCTGCCAGTCGCAGGCGTTGTTGGGTTGATCATGCTTGTCGCCTCGCCTGTTGTTGCGGCCGGCGCCTATATCCTCGTGACTGGAAAGGGCGGCGCGAGCACGACCAATTCTTCGCAGTCCCGCATCGAACAGATCGAACAAGCACTGCCTAAGATCATGAAGCGACCGGTCGGGGGATATGGCGCAGGCCGGGCCGCACGCGTCCTTGGATATTGGGGACGCACCCTGACGATCGATAACTATTACCTTTCGCTCGCCCTCGATTACGGCATGCCAGGGCCTGCGGCTTTTCTTTCCTTGCTGGCGGCTCTGATATTTGGAGCATGGCGCCAATCGCGCGAGGGGCCGCCGTCCGCGCGCCTAATTTTTCTCGGCCTGACAGCGTTTTTCCTTGCATTCGGAATTAGCCGCCTGATCACGTCACAGGCCTTCAACCTTACAGCGTTTTACCTAATCGCCGGTGCGTTCGCTGGAATGCGAAGCGGCGCCTTTGCGACGCGCGCGGGCAGATGGAGGGGAGTGGCCCGCGATTGATCGCCGCGCCGGATCGGCACATGATCGTCGATAAGAACCATCCGAGGGCGGACGCATGACTTACAAAAATAAATGGGCCCTTGTGACTGGCGCCAGCGCCGGCATCGGCGCGACGTTTGCGCGCTCCCTCGCCGCCAAGGGAGCCAATCTCGTCCTCATTGCGCGGCGCGAAGAGCGGTTGGAACAACTGGCCGGCGAACTCGCCGGCAAGCACGGCGTCGCGACGATGATAGTCGCCGTCGATCTTGCAACGATTGACGCGCCGGACGTTATTTTTTCGGCATTGCGTCAAAAGGGCGTCGCAGTCGATATTCTTGTCAACAATGCCGGCTTTGGTCTTCCCGGAGCGTTCCATGAAAGCGACTGGCGCGCCCATCGCGATTTCATACAGCTGATGGCGACCAGTTATGCCCATCTGGCCCATCTGGCGCTTACGGATATGCGCGCGAAAGGCTGGGGCCGCATCATTCAGGTCGCTTCAGTGGCGGGGCTTGTTCCTGGTTCGGCAGGACACACGCTCTATGGCGCGACAAAGAGCTTTCTCATCAGCTTTTCGCAGTCGTTGGCGGCCGAAAACGCAGGCTCCGAAATCAAAGTCAGCGCCGTTTGTCCAGGATTTACCTATTCCGAATTCCACGACGTCAACGCGACGCGCGGCATGGTGGCGGAATTGCCGAAATACATGTTCATGAAGCCCGAGCCGGTCGTTGAGGGCGCAATCGCAGCTGTAGAGCGCGGCCACGTTGTCTACGTGCCGGGCCGCTGGAACAAGTTCCTCGTCTGGCTCATGGTCGCGTTACCGAAGCCAACGGCTGAAAAAATCGTGCGCGCGCAATCGCAGAAATTCCGCCGGAAATAAGCCTGGGTTCGCTGGGCGCCATGCCTCGCTCTCAGTCGCTTTGGCGCGCCCACGAACGGTGTTCGATATCGAGATCATAAGCGGCCATAGCAGCCAGCGTTACGATATCCGGCACGCGCGCGCCAACCTGTGCGATCTGAACAGGGCGTTCTAGCCCGACAAGGATCGGTCCGAGAACTGTTGCGCCTCCAACCTCGCCGAGGAGTTTCGTTGATATCGCCGCCGAGTGAACGCCGGGGGTAATCAATACGTTCGCTTCACCGGTGAGACGCGAGAACGGATAAATTGATCGAAATTTCTCGTTCAGTGCCATGCGCGGCGTCATTTCCCCTTCATACTCGAAATCGACATCCCGCCGCGCATCCAGAATGGCGACGGCGCCCGCGACACGGCGCGAATGCGCCGTATCCGGATTACCAAAGTTCGAGTACGAAACAAAGGCGACTTTCGGGGTGGCCCCAAGATGGCGCGCGGCATGGGCGACCTGAACAGCGATTTCAGCAAGATCCTGCGATGTCGGTAATTCCGAGATGTTCGTGTCTGCGACATATAGCGTACGACCCTTGGCGAGAATCACTGAGACGCCAATCAGCCTCTCGCCTTTGCGCGGGCCGAGCGCGAGGCGAATATTTTCCAGGGCGACGTCATAATGACGGGTGACGCCCGTCACCATGCCGTCAGCGTGCCCAAGCGCCAGCATGCACGCGCCGAATACGTTGCGGTCGGTGTTGACGAGCCGTTGGGCGTCGCGATGGAGATAGCCTTTGCGTTGTAGCCGGGCGTAAAGATAGTCTGTATAGGAAGGAATATGCGTCGATAATTGGGCATTGTGAATTTCGAGGAAACAATCCGTAGGCAGCCCTGCCTCCGCAAGGCGTTGCTTGACGCGGTCTTCCCGGCCAATGAGAACGGCGCGCCCAAGACCTTCCTGCTGGAAAGCATAAGCGGCGCGGATAACGCTTTCCTCTTCGCCCTCCGCAAATACGATACGCTTGGGCGCTGACGAGGCGCGCAGCGTTGCATAAATTTTTTGCAGGAACGATGCCGACGGATCGGTTCGCGCTGCAAGGCTTGCCGCATAGCCGGCAAGGTCAGCTATGGGCCGGCGCGCTACGCCAGACTCGGCGGCCGCCCGTGCGACGGCAGGCGGTATCGTTGAAATGAGGCGTGGATCGAAAGGCGTCGGGATGATATATCCCGGCCCGTATTTCAGGCGCTTGCCGTAGGCGGCGGCGACTTCGTCAGGCACGTCTTCGCGCGCGAGCGCGGCAAGGGCGTTGGCGCAGGCGATCTTCATTTCCTCATTGATCGTCCGGGCTCGCGCATCGAGCGCCCCGCGGAAGATATAGGGAAAGCCGAGCACGTTGTTGACCTGGTTAGGATAATCCGAGCGCCCTGTTGCAATGATAGCGTCCGATCGGACGGCGCGAATTTCCTCCGGAGAGATTTCCGGCGTTGGATTGGCCATAGCAAAAATGATTGGGTTCTTCGCCATACGGGCGACCATATCGCGCGTCACAGCACCGCCTACTGACAATCCGATGAAGACGTCTGCGCCTTCCATCGCCTCCGTTAGTGTCCGCTTGTCCGTATGCACCGCATGGGCCGAACGCCATTGGTCAAGCGTTCGCCCCTGATAAAGTACGCCTTTGGAATCGCACACGAGCGCATTTTCGTGCGGCAGTCCCATCGCCTTGATCAATCCGATGACTGATAACGCCGATGATCCGGCGCCGGAGACGGCGATCTTCACTTCCTTGATCGACTTGCCCGTTATGTCGAGCGCATTGATCAACCCGGCCGCAGCAATAATGGCCGTGCCATGCTGGTCGTCATGGAACACCGGAATGTCCATTAATTCTTTCAGGCGCTGCTCGATCTCGAAGCTTTCGGGCGCTGCGATGTCCTCAAGGTTGATGCCGCCGAACGCGGGCCCCAGATAACGCACGCAATTGATGAACGCCTCGGGGTCTTTGGTGTCGACCTCGATATCTATGCTGTCGATGTCGGCAAAGCGTTTGAATAGAACCGACTTGCCCTCCATCACTGGCTTTGAGGCAAGCGCGCCGAGGTCGCCAAGGCCCAGGATCGCGGTCCCGTTCGAAATGACTGCGACCATGTTGCCTTTAGATGTGTAGTCGTAGGCAAGGTCAGGGTTCGCGGCGATCGCCTTGACCGGAACGGCCACGCCAGGCGAATAGGCGAGCGAGAGGTCGCGCTGGGTCGCCATCGGCTTTGTCGGCGTGATCTCCAACTTGCCGGGCTTGCCGCGGCTATGAAACGAAAGCGCTTCCTCGTCGGAGAACTTGGTCGAATTGTCGTCCATTCGTGGGATCCGGTCTTTAGGCGCGGCGGGACCCGCGCGGGCATGAAGTGGTGTCTAGTCTGCGCAAGGGGCGTCCCGCAATGCGCCCAAAGCCTTCTTTCGACGGTTGCCGGCGTCGCGCGCGCGCCTTATCTCAGCCTCTGAGCGACGCCATCGTCAAAATGACAGTCGCCCGCTCTGAAGGACATTGAACCATGTATATCCAGACCGAAGACACGCCGAACCCCCATTCTCTGAAATTCGTGCCTGACCAGAAGGTCCTGGGCCTCGACAAAACGGGGCGCCCGGCCGCGGGAATGGATTTCCCGAACCGGGATACGGCGGCGGCGTCGCCGTTGGCGGCGGCGGTCTTCGAAATAGAGGGCGTTACCGGCGTCTTTCTTGGCCCCGACTTCGTTACGGTCACGAAAGATGAGGCGATCGCCTGGCCGCATCTCAAAGCTCCGATTCTAGGGGTCATCGCCGATCACCTGACGGCGGGTCTGCCAGTCGTCACGGAAGGCGCGCCGCCCATTGCCTCATCGTCGGCGCCCGCTACGAGTCTCGACGAATATGAGGCTGAGGACCGGGAGGTGGTCGAGCAGATCATTGAACTGATCGACACGCGCGTTCGCCCCGCCGTGGCGGCTGACGGCGGGGACATTGTATTCAAACATTACGAGCCGCGAACGGGCGTCGTGTTCCTGTCGCTTCACGGCTCATGCGCCGGCTGCCCATCGTCAACCATGACGTTGAAGGCGGGGATCGAGAATATGCTGAAGCATTATGTTCCCGAAGTTGTCCGGGTTGAGCCAGTCGCCTAATCAGTCTGGCGCTTGATCGGTCTGGCGGTCGCCGCCGCATTCACAGGCGTGGTGCGATGCTCTAGGAGAGTGAAACGGAAAAGACGTTTCCGCCGTTTTATTTTAGTCCGCCAGGAGCCCTCCGCGCATGACCGAACGCATACTCTCCGACGAAGGCCTCGACCTCATTTTCCGCGAGGCCCGCACCCACAACGGATGGGAAAAGCGAGCTGTTTCGACGGCGATGATGCAGGCCGTTTACGACCTGATGAAATGGGGCGCGACGTCGGCGAATTGCTCGCCTGCTCGTTTCGTCTTCATCGCCTCGCCAGAGGCGAAGGCGCGCCTTAAACCTTTCCTTCTCGGCACAAATGTCGAGAAGACCATGGCGGCGCCGGTCTGCGTTCTGATCGCCCACGATATGGCGTTCTACGAGAAGCTGCCGGAACTCTTTCCTCATACGGATGCGCGCGCATGGTTTACCGGCAATGATGCGCTGATCGAGGAAACCGCCTTCCGGAATGGATCGCTCCAGGGCGCGTATTTCATGATCGCGGCGCGCGCACTTGGACTGAATTGCGGCCCCATGTCCGGCTTCGATAAAGAGGGCGTCGACAAGGAATTTCTGTCCGGCACGGGCTGGCGGTCGAATTTCCTGTGCAACATCGGTTACGGCACCGACGCTAACCTGTTCCCGCGCAGTCCGCGCCTGCCGTTCGAGGAGGCGTGCCGCATCATCTGATGGCGCGCTTCCTCAGGGTATTGCGGCGCAGGTGGCGAAGCGTAAATTAGGTCAGCGATGATCGTTTTGGCCATCGATACCGCGCTAGACGTGTGCAGCGCTGGGCTCCTCGGGAACGGTTCTGTGTTGAGCTGCGGCCGCGCGCCGGAGGGCTTCAGCCGTAGCGACGCGCTAGCGCCTCTGGTCGCGTCGCTCCTTGAACAAACCGGGCTAGACTCGCGAGAAATTGATCGCATCGGCGTTGTCATTGGTCCGGGTGGATTCGCCGGCATCCGGGCGGGGCTTTCTTTTGCGCGCGCGTTCGCTTTTGCGATCGGCGCGCCCGTCATTGGCGTTGACACTATGACGGCGCTCGTTGCGAGTGAGAGTGTGAGACCCAATTCGTGGACCGCGCCGCTCGTCGACGCGCGTCGCGG
Source organism: uncultured Caulobacterales bacterium (assembly GCA_964605055.1). Lineage (GTDB taxonomy): Bacteria > Pseudomonadota > Alphaproteobacteria > Caulobacterales > Parvularculaceae > Amphiplicatus. The sequence goes on from CAZSBU010000054.1 coordinate 13,500, forward strand.
GCAAGTCTATGCGGCGCTGTTCGATCCAAACGGTCGCGGGGCGCTCGCGCCGTTCGTCGCCGACGTTGACGCCGTCATCGCGCGCCTCGCCGCCGCCACTGCGGCTCCAGTCAGCGTGTTTGGCACTGGCGCACCACTTTTGCCTGCCTTGCCCGACGGCTGGAACATTAACCATGACCGCGCGGAAATCGATGTCGCTGCGGTCGCCCGGTTGACAGCTAACGCCGCGCGGCCGGACGGGCCTCCTGCGCCTTTGTATCTCCGCCCGCCGGACGCCATCGCGTCTGCCGCCAGTCTGTTCGACGGACTAATCGGGCCGGCGCCATGAAAGTGG
>CAZSBU010000055.1:0-13545 GCA_964605055.1 uncultured Caulobacterales bacterium
GCTGAGCGGAATCTTCCCGGCGGCAGCGAATTGTTCGCGGCGATTTTAATCCCGCCGGGCTTCGGTGCGAGCGCCGATGGGCCTCCTGCGGAATATTGGAGCCGCAACCTGACTGACCCGGCGCTTGAGCTTGCGGTGTCTCGCGCTCTCGATTCCGCGATGCGCCGAACTGCCGCCGCCGATTTTGGCATAACGCCCGAAACATTGGACGCTCTTGCTGACGTGACTGCGCCCATGGAGGCGTTTCGTCCCGACAAAGGCGCTGCTGATGCAAAGTTAAACACACAGGATCGCATTCGCACCGCCGTTTTGCCTGCTGTGATGACCTATATGCTCCTCGTAATTATTTTCGCCGTCGGCAATCTCCTGCTGACTAACACGATCGAAGAGCGTTCGAACAAGATTGTCGAGGTGCTCTTGTCGTCCGTTACAGCGGATCAATTGATGTTTGGGAAGCTCCTTGGCATTGCGGCGGTCGGGCTCACGATGCCAACTGTTTTTCTCGTCGGCGCGGGCCTCGTCGCGCTTGGCGGGTCGCTTGGCGGAAGCGTCGCCCAAGAGGCGGTGATCGCTCTCCTCACGTCTCACTTGATCCCGGTCTATCTTTTCTATTTCTTCGCCGCCTACGTCATTTTCGCTATGATATTTCTGGCGATTGGCGCGGTCTCAAATTCCTTGCAGGACGCGCAGAGTTACATGGGCCCGGTCATGCTGCTTGTGTTTGCTCCGTTGCCGTTCATGGTGATGGTGTTTCAAAATCCGAACGGGCTCGTTGCGTCGATCCTGACCTGGATCCCCATTTATACGCCTTACGCAGTGATGATGCGGGCCGCCGCCAATCCACCGCTTTGGGAGATTTTAGGGGCGACTTGCCTGATGCTGGCGTTTGCAATTTTTCTCGCTCGCATCATGGGCCGCATATTCAAGCGCGCCATTCTTTCCTCATCGCCGCCGCGCGCCAAGGAAATCTGGCGTTTGATGCGCGCAGAGGAAGCCTGATCCCGGACATTATTTCCCGAAGCGGGCGGGATCATAGATGAATTTGCGGTCGCAATAACCGCATTCGGCCTCGCCGTCGTCCAGGGCGTACCAAACGATGGGGTGGCCGAGCGCGCCGCCGCTGCCGTCGCAGGCGACGCGCCGCGTCGCGACATAGACGATCTCGGGCGGCGGAGGCGCGGGGCGAGTAGCGTCGGTCATATCGGCCTCGGGGGCTGGTTGGCGACACCCAACTGCCGCCCCCGTCGACTGCGGTCAAGCGGCGATCCGCGCGCTGCAATTGCTATTTCTTTGATTTTACGGTGGACAAGCGCCATTGCTCAGCAGGAATTTGATCAAAGGTTCGCATATGCCCGAGGCCGACGCTCCACTCGCGATATCTGCGCGCGGGTTGAAAAAGATCTATTCGGCAACAAAGAAGAACCCGGCGAAGGAAGCATTGCGCGGCATCGACCTGTCGATCCGCGCCGGCTCAATATTCGGCCTGTTGGGCCCAAACGGCGCAGGCAAATCGACCTTTATCAATATTCTCGCTGGGCTAGTCACGAAGACCGCAGGATCAGTCGAGGTGTGGGGTTTTGACATCGACCGGAATCCGCGCCAATCGCGCGCCGCCATCGGAGTTGTGCCGCAGGAAATCACGACCGATGTTTTTTTTACGCCGCGCGAGGCTCTCGAGATTCAGGCCGGACTTTATGGCGTGCCGAAACGTGAGCGGCGTACTGACGAGATTCTTGCCGCGCTCGGACTGACCGACAAGGCGAACGCCTATGTTCGCCAGTTGTCAGGCGGCATGAAGCGGCGCCTGCTCGTCGCCAAGGCGATGGTCCACAACCCGCCGATCCTCATTCTTGATGAACCAACTGCAGGCGTTGACATCGAGCTGCGACGCCAGCTCTGGGACTATGTGCGCAGCCTCCACGCGCAAGGCGTTACAATCGTTTTGACGACGCACTATCTGGAGGAAGCTCAGGAACTTTGCGACGAGATCGCCATCATCGATAAGGGAGAAGTCGTCGTCTGTGCGCCAACAGCATCGCTGATTTCGTCGCTGGACGCCAAGACGCTTCGGATCATTCCTTCTTCGCCACTGATAAACGCGCCGAACCTTGCGCCATTCGAGGCGACGCTGAACGCCGATGGGAGCCTCTCAATACCCTTCAAGCCCAGCGAAATTGGCGTCGGCGCCGTGCTGGAACGTCTGACATCCGCCGGCGTCGGCGTGAAGGACCTGACGACCGTCGAAGCGGACCTCGAGGACGTGTTTCTCGAATTGACATACCATCGTAGGCCGCCGGGCTCTGCGTCGATCACGCAGTAATTGAGGCAGCTTCTGTCGCTAATTTTTCCGTGCGCGGCTCTTTTTGCCCATCAATGACGGAAACCGCGCGCCGAAGCGCGTCGGCTCGCGAGGCGAAGCGGTTGTCTTTCGGCAGGAGGGCGCCGAGACCGAGCGACGTCAGAGTATCCGAAATTTTGCTGTTCATGCTGCTGGCGAGGACGAGCCTGCCGGCAGACTTGGCGTCCAGACAGATCGTCTCGATCGCCCGGGCCGCCGATAAGTCAATTGCCGGAACCTTGGCGAAGTCGAGCACCATCGCCCCGATCCCTTGCCGGGCTTTCTCGCGCACGTGAAAGCCAAGATCGGCTGCAGCGCCAAAGCTTAACGGACCGCCGGCGAAATCGAAGATGGCGATGCGGCCCGGCGCTTGCTCGAGCAAAGCCAATTCCTCCGGGGTAAGGTTCGCCGGCGCCGACTGCGCGACGGCGGCGATCTGGATGTCGGCGATTTGTTTGACGAAGGCGAGCGCGGCTAGAACGACGCCGACCCCGACCGCCGTGATAAGGTCGACAAAAACGGTCAGTCCAAGGACCAACGCCATCAGCGCGAGGTCCCAGCGCGGCCCCCTGTGCGCGCGTTTCAGATAGGTCCAATCGATAATATCGTACCCGACCTTGACAAGGATACCAGCGAGCACGGCGTGCGGGATGCGCTCGGCGAGCGGGGCGAGGCTGATGACGACCGCCAGGAGAAGTCCTGCGTGCGCCATCCCGGATAGTCGCGTCGCGCCGCCCGAGCGGATGTTGACGACCGTACGCATGGTCGCGCCAGCGCCTGGAATCCCGCCGAACAGTCCGGCGATTGAGTTGCCGATGCCTTGTCCGATCAGTTCCTGGTTAGATTTGTGCCGAGTGCCGGTCATGTTGTCGGCGACGAGCGAGGTCAGAAGACTGTCGATCGCGCCGAGAATCGCAAGGATGATAGCCGCTTGCACTACCATAGAGGCGGAGTCGGCTGTGAAATTAGGAATTGACAGCGCAGGGAAACCGGTTGGGATTTGACCAATAACCGGCGCGCCGGGATAGACGAGGCTTAGCGCAGTGCCGGCGAAAAGCGCGGCGAGCGGCGCGGGGAAAAACTTCCCCCATTTCTTCGGCCAGATGAAAACGACGATCAGTGCGACGACGCCCGCCGCCAGGGCGGGCATCACAGGGTTCGCCACGGCGCCTGGAATGGCTGCGAGGGCCCCGATGGTGCCGCCAGATTCCGGCTCGCGACCGAAGAGCTTCGAGAGTTGTAGCGAAATGATGATGACGCCTATCCCGGACATGAAACCGGAAATGACCGGGAACGGAACAAGTTTGATGTATTGGCCGAGGCGCAATACGCCCATCGCAATCTGGAAAAGGCCCGCCAGCACGACCGCAGCGAAAACAAGCGATGGATTGTCGGAGAGCGCCGCATAAACGCCAGCGAATACAACGACCATCGGCCCGGTCGGACCCGAGACCTGCGCCCCTGTGCCGCCAAAGAGCGCGGCGAAGAAGCCAACGAAGATGGCGCCCCAAAGGCCCGCAATGGCGCCCGCCCCGGAAGCTTCGCCAAAAGCGAGCGCGAGGGGCAGGGCGACAATGCCGGCAGTAATCCCGCCCAGAACGTCGCCGCGCACATTGCTGAAATCAAAGTAGTTCTTCATCGTTTATCTCGCGTCCGGGCATGATAGGCGAGCGCATCTCTCGCCGTTAGCGTTTAGAGCCTTGTTTTATCTAGGTCCGCGGGCCAACGTTGGAATGGTGCTGGTGAATCACGTTCGCAACGCTCTCGTGGTAATGCTGCTCAATCGGAATGAAATCCCGCGCTTCTTCGTCATAGGCGAGCACGCCGCCGGTGCGGATGTCATAGACCCAGCCATGAATTTGGGTCAGGCCCGCAGCGAGCGCCACCGCCACATACGGGTGCGTGCGGATGTGCATCATCTGTAGAACGACGTTCTGCTGAATCATGAGATCGAGTTTTTCCTGATCGGTCAGACCCTCGCCTAGGCGTTCAGTGATCAACGCCGCGGCTTTGGAATAATTCAGCCATTCGCGCACATGAGGAAACTCAGATAACGTTTCAGGCGCCATCGCCCCCTTCATTGCGCCGCATCCGGAATGACCGCAGATGATGATGTGAGGCACATTCAGCGCGCCAACCGCAAATTCAATCGAAGCCGTCATTGCCCCTGTTTGATTGGTATGCGGCGGAACGATGTTGCCAGCATTGCGACAGATGAACAGCTCGCCCGGTTCGGTCTGCGTCAAGAGGTTCGGGTCAATCCGGCTATCCGAGCAGGTGATGAAAAGCGCTTCTGGCGACTGCCCATCAGCAAGCGTCTTGAAGAGCTCCCGCCGCTGCGAGAAGGCCTCGCGCTGAAACTTCAGAACGCCTTCGGCGATTTTGGTCATCGGGAGGTCTCCTTTTGAGTTGGATAGGACGCAACAGTCTGTTCGGCGGCCGGCGGCGCCCACATTTGCCGTACGACGTCGAGCGCAGCTTCTGCATCATGGCTCCGCAGCGCGCGCGCCTCGATGAAATCTGCGCCGCCGATAATCCACGCGGCGAGCTTGGGGTGGGACAGTGAGTACAGGTGGCGGCGCCCTTCGCGGCGTTCCTCAACGAGGCGGTGCGCCTTGAGAAGGGCCAGATGCTGGGACACGCGGGCGGCCGGCAGGTCGAGCCGTTCATGTAACGCGTTCACATCGAGTTCGCCGGCGCGCAATTCCTCGATCAGGCGGATGCGGTCGGCATGGGCCACAACCTTCATTAGCTCCGACAGCTCGCGGGCTATGAGTTGGCGCTTCGGCATTATTGTGGGCCCTCCGGGCGGAGCCATGTGATCTGAGTTTCAATGGCTACGAGGTCTGACGCGTTACGCAACGTCGATGCAATTATCTGCTATCATTCATCTGTGTATGTATTCAGAAATTTGCAGATTACAATCTGCGGGCAACTCGAATTCGCCCTTTTGGGGCCGATTTCCGCCAGTTCAGGCCTTAAGGATTTGCCGCTGCATGCCCGATAGCTCCTCGCAGGCCGTCCGGGCCATCGCGAGCAAAGCGAGGAACTGCTCATCTGAGAATGGCGCGCCTTCGGCGGTACCTTGCACTTCGACAAGTCCGCCCTTGCCGGTGATGACAAAGTTTGCGTCCGTCTGCGCCGATGAATCTTCGACATAGTCGAGATCAAGCGCCGGTGCGCCATTGACGATGCCGCACGAAATCGCCGCAACCGTATCGACGATCGGGTTTGCCTTGATGATCCCCTGTTTGACCGCCCAGCCGCAGCATTGGGCGAGGGCGACCCATGCGCCAGTGATGGCGGCCGTACGCGTGCCGCCGTCCGCCTGAATGACGTCGCAATCGATCAGGATCTGGCGCTCGCCGAGCGCTTTCAGATCAACAATCGACCGCAGCGAGCGCCCGATAAGGCGCTGAATTTCGTGGGTGCGGCCGCTAATCCCGTTTTTGGCTTCGCGCCTCATGCGCTCATGGGTTGAACGCGGCAGCATGCCGTATTCGGCGGTCACCCAGCCGCGTCCCTGCCCGCGCAGCCAAGGCGGCGTGGTTTCATCCCACGAAGCGACGCACAGCACATGGGTGTCGCCAAAACGCACAAGGCATGAACCCTCGGCGTGTTTCGCAGCGCTTGGCTCCAGACTGATGGGACGCATTTCGTTGAAGCTGCGGCCAGACGGGCGCATGGGCGGAAACTCCGGTTCAGGTCACTCAAGGCTTAACGGCGTGACAGACAAGCTGACGGGTAAACGTCGCATTGCCGGATGTCGAGCATCGGCAGTCGCCTGCGTCGATGAGGTTGTGGGCGCGCACGGCCAGTCTTAATTCTAGAGCGCCAATAATCGATCGGAGAAAACATGAGCGTCCTGAAGGAAATTGACGCGCGCTCGCGGGAAATTTTCCGCCAGCTCGTCGAATCCTATCTGGAAACCGGCGAGCCTGTTGGGTCTCGCACCCTCAGCCAGGACCGGCGGCTTGCCGTTTCCGCAGCGACCATCCGCAACGTCATGGCCGATCTGACCGATCTCGGCCTCCTGCAGGCGCCCCATGTATCGGCCGGCCGTTTGCCGACTGATCTCGGGCTCCGGCTGTTCGTTGACAGTCTTCTGCAAGTTGGCGAGTTGTCCGATCAGGAACGGCGCGCCCTCGACGTGCAATCCGAGGAAACGGCCGGCGGATCCGTGCTGGAGCTTGCGGCGGCGAAGCTTTCGGGGCTGACCCAGAGCGCGAGCCTTGTCGTCGCTCAGAAGAATGAGGCGCCTTTCCGACATATCGAGTTCGTCTCGACTGCCCCGGATGAGGCGCTGGTTGTCGTCGTGTTCGAGGATGGCCGCGTTGAGAACCGCCTGATGAAGGCGCCTGAGGGTCTGTCGCCGTCAGCGCTGATTGCCGCCGGCAATTACCTGTCGGCGCGTCTGCGCGGCAAGACGATGAGCGAGGCGCGCGAAACAATTGTAAGTGAAATTGAGACCAATCAGGCGGCTCTCGACGAGTTGACCTCGCGTCTCGTCCGCGAAGGCGTTGCGGAGGTCTCAGGAGCTGAGCGCCTGTCGCTGATTGTCCGTGGGCGCGGGCGCCTACTGGAAGACGCGACCGCCGACGACCTTGAGCGCGTGCGCATGTTGTTCGACGATCTGGAGCGCAAGCGGGACGTCATCGAGATCCTCAACGCCGCGCGCGAGGCTGACGGCGTGCGTATTTATATCGGGTCGGAAAACCGCCTGTTTTCTTTGTCGGGCTCATCGGTGATCGTGGCGCCCTACCGCGACAAGTCGCGCAAGATTGTCGGCGTTCTGGGCGTAATTGGTCCAACCCGGCTGAATTATGGCCGGGTCATCCCGATCGTCGACTACACGGCGGAAGTCGTCTCCCGCCTCCTGAAATAGCCATTGGTTGAAATGCCGACGGTCGCAGCGTACATGGCGATCAAGCGGCGCGGCAGCGCGCAGGCGCGGCCGATGCGCCCTTTTTAGAGGCTTTGTCCCAAGTGAAATCTGACAAATCTGGAATAAAAATGAGCGAGCAAGACTACGAACCGAACGCCGGTCAGATCGAGGAGGAGGAAGCGGCTATTGCTGACTTCGCCGCGGAAGAAGCTACGCTCCGGGCTGAGCTGGAGGCGATGAACGAGAAGCTGCTGCGGATGGCGGCCGAACTTGAAAATAACAGGCGGCGCGCCGAGCGCGAAAAACAGGACGCTAGCCGCTATGCGATTGCGGGCTTTGCGCGCGACCTGCTTGCTGTCGCCGACAATTTTGAGCGAGCATTGCAATTGGCGCCGGCGGATGACGACACGCTGTCTGCGGACGGCCTGAAAGGCCTGCTCACCGGGGTCAGAATGACCGAAAAGGCGCTGCAGTCAGCGCTCGATAAACACGGCGTCCGCCGAATCGACCCTCAAGGGGAGCGTTTCGATCCGCACTTGCATCAGGCGGTGGCGCAAACGCCTGCCGCAGGCGTGCCCGCCGGCTCGGTGGCCGTCGTCGCCCAGCCGGGATTCGTTCTCGGAAACCGGGTGCTCCGCGCCGCAATGGTCGTGGTCTCGACCGGCGAGCCGCCTTCAGCCGCCGGAAACCCTGCAGCCGCGAGCCCCGCGGAGGAGCCGTCTGACGCAGAGAACCAAACCGACGGAACCGCCCCAATTGGCGGGCGGGTCGATACAAGCGCCTGACCTGTCAGACAGCCGGGTTCAGCCGAGCGCCGCGGCGATTTTCGCCGCCAATTTGTGAGCAATATCGTCTTTGGAGGAGGTGGGCCACGTCTCCTGACCCTCTTCTGTGATCACGGTAACCGAATTTCTGTCGCCGCCCATCGCGCATAAATCGCCGGCCGATACGTCGTTGGCGACAATCCAGTCGCAGCCCTTGCGCCGCCGCTTTTCCTCGGCATGCGCCAGAATATCGTCCGTTTCCGCCGCAAATCCGATAACAAGACGGGGACGCCCGGTTTCGAGATTGGCGAAAGTTCTTAAGATATCAGGGTTTTCCGCCAACGGAATGCTTGACAGACCGCCGCGCTCTTTCTTGATTTTGTGCTCAGTCTCGAATTCGGGCCGGTAATCGGCGACAGCGGCGCACATGACCACGCAATCGGCCGGCAGCGCACGGGCGCAGGCGTCCATCATCTGGCGCGCTGTCTCTACACGGATCGTCTTGACGCCCGCAGGCGCTGCAAGTTCCGTAGGCCCAGAGACGAGGGTCACCTCAGCGCCAAGCCGCATAAGTGACCGCGCGATTGCATAGCCCTGTTTGCCGGAGGACCGGTTGGCGAGATACCGCACCGGATCGAGCGGCTCGTGCGTCGGCCCGGCGGTTACAAGTATGCGTCGGCCCTGCAATGGACCTTCGGCGGACTGGGCGAACCATATGTCCACGGCGTCGGCGATCTCGGCTGGCTCGGCCATGCGCCCCATCCCGTATTCGCCGCACGCCATGTCGCCTTCGCGCGGTCCGACAAAGATTGCGCCGTCATCTGTCAGTGTGGCGACGTTTCGCTGGGTTGCCGCGTGTTCCCACATACGCACGTTCATTGCGGGCGCAAACAGAACCGGCTTGTCCGTCGCCAAAATCGTTGTCGAAGCCAGATCGTTCGCAAGGCCCCCTGCCGCCTTCGCCATAAGATCGGCGGTTGCCGGCGCAACGACAACGAGGTCGGCAGAGCGCGACAATTCTATGTGACCCATTTCGATTTCATTCGTCAGATCGAAAAGGTCCGTGTGGCACATATTGCCGGAAAGGCTGGCGACGGACAACGGCGTGATGAATTCAGCGCCGCCGCGCGTAAGAATGGCGCGGGTCGCCACGCCGCGTCGCGACAACTCGCGGATCAATTCCAGCGACTTGTAAGCGGCAATTCCGCCGCCGATTATGAGAAGTACTGATCTATCGGTCATGTGAGCATTTTAGCCCAGAATTAGCGCCGCCGCGAGCGTCAGAACGGCCAGTCCGGCAAACCAGAAGGCCAGCCGGGTCTGCCTTTGTTCTCCCGCCAGCGCCGCTGTCAACCGAGCTATACTGTCCTCGGAAAGGTTAACGCGTTCATCAGAAAGGCGTTCGGTGGCCTCGCCGATCCGCTGGACGTAAGTGGGTAGGAGGGGGGCGATTTCGAGGGCCTTGGTCGCCGCTTCGCGAAAGCGCTCGATTTGGCGCTTCGGACCGATTGAGTCGGCAATGTAAGCTCGCACGATCGGGGTCGCCGCCTCCCACATGTTAACCGCCGGATCGAGCGCGCGCGCCACCCCCTCGACCGTCACCATGGTCCGCTGAAGCAAGACGAGTTCGGGTCGCAGGTGCATGTCAAAAAGGTCAGTAACGTCGAATAGCTGTTGCAGAACCCGAGACATGTCGACCTGATCAGCAGATTGACCAAATAGTGGTTCGCCTACGGCGCGCAATGCCTGAGCGAAGGCTTCCTGCGAATGATGCCGCGGCACGTATCCGGCGTCGAAATGGGCTTTTGCGGTACGCGGATAATCGCGCGTTACGAATCCATGAATAATCTCCGCAAAAGTTCGCCGCGCGTCGGCATCAAGCCGCCCCATTATGCCAAAATCGATGAGCACGAGCCGACCGTCGTGGTCGATCATCATGTTGCCCTGATGAAGATCGGCATGAAAGAAGCCGACATTCAGGGCTTGCTTCAGGAAAACCTGAATGATGAGGCGCGCTAGGCGCCCCCTGTCGACGCCGCGGGCATCGAGCGCAGCGAGGTCGCTCACGGGCGTTGCGTCGATCCACTCGAGAGTGAGAACGCGTCGCGAAGAAAGCGGCCAGTAGATTTCAGGGATGCGCACTCCCGGGTCGGATTTCAGGCTATCCGCCATGGCGGAGGCCGCCCCCGCCTCCATTCTGAGATCTAGCTCGACCGCCGCCGATTCCGTCAGTGTATCAATGAATTTTACCGGCTCCATGCGACGGGCGGTTTTTGAAATAGTTTCGACCGCGCGGGCAGCGCGCGCGAAGGCGCGAAACTCAAGCGCAGCGGCGCGTTCGATCCCCGGCCGCAACACCTTCACAGCAACGGGTCTTCCGTCGGAAAGACGCGCCTTGTGCACTTGGGCGATCGACGCGGCGGCGATTGGAGGCGAGAACTCGGCGAACAGTTCGCCGATGGGCTTGCCGAACGTACGCTCGATCTCGGCAATGGCTTCTTCCTGCGGGAAGGGGGGCATGCGATCTTGCAGGCGGCCGAGATCGTCGGCCATTTCGAACCCGATGATGTCCGGCCGGGTCGCCATAACCTGCCCTAGCTTCACATAAGGGGGGCTCATGCCCTCGAAGGCCGCAGCGAGCCGCTCGCCAGGGCGCAGGGTCCTCCCATTCCGCGTCCGTCTGGCGCCGATGCGCGTCAGGCGTCCGGCAAAAGCGACGGGAGCGGGCACCAAATGGCTGAACTCTGCTGGAATCAGCGCGTCATGCCGCGTCAGGCGAAGGGCGGCTCCCGCCAGTCGGAACCAATCGGCGATTGCGCTGAACATTAATCTTTGCCGCTCAGATCTTCCAGCCCATGTGAAGCGCCGCCACGCCAGCGGTCAGATTCTCGTATTTAACGCGGGAGAAGCCCGCGTCAGCTATTTTCCCGGCGAACGTCTCCTGATCCGGAAAGCGCCGGATCGACTCGACGAGGTACCGATAGCTATCGCCGTCCTTGGCCACTTGTTCGCCGAGCCAGGGGATGACGTGAAACGAATAAAGGTCATAGACCTTCTGAAACGAGGCGGTGATCGGGCGGGAAAATTCGAGGCATACGAACCGGCCGCCAATTTTCAGCACCCGGCGCGCCTCGGCGAGCGCGGCGTCGATACGGGTCACGTTTCGGATACCGAAGGCTATGGTGTAGGCGTCGACGGACTGGTCAGGAAACGGGAGCCGCTCGGCATCGCCGCAAACGTGCTGCAGGCGCGCCCCTGCTGCGTCGACCTTCGGCCGGCGCCGGCCCGCCCGCAGCATGTGAAAGTTTATGTCGCACACGACAGCCGTCGCCGGCGGTTTATGGCGTGCGCTCGGTCGTCCGTCGGCCCGGTCGAGCAAAGCAAGAGCGATATCGCCCGTGCCGCCCGCGACGTCGAGCAGCCGTTCGCCCGGTTGCGGCGCCAGGCGATCGATAAGCACCGATTTCCATATCCGGTGGACGCCGCCCGACATCAAATCGTTCATCAGGTCGTAGCGGTCTGCGACGCTGTCGAACACTTCGCGAACAAGCCGGGCCTTATCCCGCGAGGGGACCGCCCTGAACCCGAAGCTTGCCGTATCGTCGCGATGATCGTCCATGAAAGAGCCTTAAGCCTTCGCTCATTTGGATAGAAGCGCCTTGACGCCGCATTTCGCTTCTGCAACCTTAAATCTCTGATACGCTTGCGTTTTTTGGAAGACCTACGGCGAGCTTAAGGGACGTTTTGCCGGGTTCGATGCAGGGCTTTGTGGTTGATCGCGGCGGTTTGCGGTCGGATATTTTCGCGCGGATGCTCTGATTATCAAGGCGATGGAACGACGGCGGGCGTTCAGGCTGTTAGGGCGAAGCCGGATGAGCCGAAGTTCAGGAGCGACGCCGAGGGGGAGAAATCGATTGGGGAGACGTCGATGATCAAGTCGGAGCTGGTTCAGAAGCTGGCGGAAGAAAACCCTAACCTATTCCATCGAGATATAGAGCGCATCGTATCGATCGTTTTTCAGGAAATCGCCGATGCGCTGGCGCGCGGCGAGCGCGTGGAATTGCGTGGGTTCGGCGCGTTTTCGGTCAAGCACCGGCCCGCGCGGGTGGGACGCAATCCCCGGTCCGGCGAGCCCGTACGGATAGACGAGAAATATTCTCCCTTTTTCAAGGCCGGAAAGGAAATCCGGGACCGGCTGAACAAACCCAACGGCGCAGGTTAGGGCGGGGGCGTCTCTTCCCCGGGTGCAAACCTCGCTGTTGCGTATTACCTCGGCTACATGGCATCACGGCGCGATGAAGGTGCTCGTTCGTTGGCTGATCTGGATGCCTCTTGCTATGGCGCTCGCCCTTTTTTTTGCGGCGAACCGCCACGCCGTTTTCATCAGCCTCGACCCGTTCTCGACCGAGAATCCGGCGATCGCTTCGCCGGCCCTGCCGCTTTGGTTCTGGCTGAGCGCGTTTTTGCTCTCGGGCGTGGCCATTGGCGCGGCGGGAATGTGGCTGTCCGGGCGCGATCGCCGGGCTCGCGCACGGGCCGATCGCGACGAGCTGCGCGCGGTGCGGCGCCAACTCTCCGAATTGCAGCGCGGATCATCGCCCAATATGTCGTCTTCTCCCCAATTGCCAAAACAAGCAGCCCTTGCAGAAACCAGGTGAGCCGCCTGCAATGTCCAGCGTGATATCTTCGCCGCTTATAAAGATCTGCGGCGTTCGGACGTCAGAAGTTGCGATCGAATGCGCGCGCGCCGGCGCCGACTTCCTCGGCTTTGTCTTCGTTCCAAAGTCGCCCCGTTACCTGACTGCGGAGGACGCCGAGGCGATCGTCGCCGACGTTAAGGAAGCCTGCGATGACGAAGGCGTCGCGACGCCGCGCTTTGTTGGGCTTTTTGTCGATGCAGGGGAAAAACAACTGGCTGAAACCGCACCCTTCATTTCGCATTTCCAGTTCCATGGTCATGAAGACGCCGAGCGGCTCGCAGATTTGCGCGCTGAATTTGGCGTCGAGGTGATAAAGGCGGTGGGCGTTGCGGAGGCTGCCGACCTCGCCAACCTATCAGCGCTCGCCGAAGCGGCGGACTATTTGCTGTTCGACGCAAATCCCCCCAAGGGCGCCGATCGGGCTGGAGGACTTGGCGCCGCATTCGACTGGTCGCATCTCGGCGCATACACCGAGACGACGCCCTTCCTGCTCGCTGGCGGGCTTACGCCTGATAATGCTGCGGCAGCGGTTGCCGCAGGAGCCGCGTTTCCCGCGTTCGCCGGGGTTGACGTCTCGAGCGGCGTCGAGCGCGCGCCGGGCGTTAAAGACATCGCCCGCATCCGCTCGTTTGTCGCCGCTGCGCGTACTATTGCGCGCGCCACATATTAATCAGGAGACGAACAATGGACGGGGCGCTGGATTCGCCGATCGCTTCGAAACGCGCAGCTTGGACCCGGGAAGGGATCGAGGCGTTGTTCAATCTGCCTTTCGCGGATCTTATATTCAGGGCGCAGACGGTCCACCGAGAGCACTTTGCCGCGAATGAGGTGCAGGCCTCGCGCCTGTTGTCGATCAAG
>CAZSBU010000056.1:0-11549 GCA_964605055.1 uncultured Caulobacterales bacterium
TTGCGCCGCCAGCCGCACCTCCTCAATCAGATAGTCGGAAAGCGACATTCCAGCCTCGGCGGCCCGCGCCTTAAGCCTGCGGTGAAGATCGTCCGGGACGTTGCGAAGCTGGATCATACCCATGTGAATAGGATGGTTACATGTGGATCACATGTCAATAGGCGCTCGAATGCTGGTCCCTTGACCTAACCGCGCAGGCGTCTTCCCAACGACAAACCAGGTCCGCGCCGCCACCGCGAGTACCGAGAGCGCGGCATAAAGAAGTGTCGCCGCGAGCACCCAGCCCGAGTGCGGAATGCGCCCCTCAACGGCCTGAAACCCGAAGATAACGCTCGGCGCAAAGGCGGTGACGACGCCCGTCGTCAGCGGAGAGGTCATCGCAAGGCCCCGCTGTACGAGGAACAACGGCGCGACCATCACCGCGAGTAGGATGCCCGCCATCAGCGCGATCTCGCCGGGCGGTATGGTAGGGAGACTCGTTTGACCAAAGCCGAACGCGGCGACGCCGCCGATGAGCGCGATCAGGATGAACCGGAACGCCAGAACCCCGGTCGCCGAAACGCCCGCCTCGTTCATGCGCTTGGCGAAGACCGTCTCGGCCGTGATGATGACGCCGCTGACCCCCGCGAGCAGCATGCCGCCAAGCCCAGAGAGAACGCTCACGTCCGGATAACCGGACCGGCCCGTCAGAACGACCCAGCCGAGGAAAACGAGCGCCGCCACGATGCCGATGTGAATGGCCCGCTCGACCGCCATTGCCCGCGCGCGATCGGCGGCGAATACACCGAGCGCAGCAAGCCCGAGAACAGCCATCGGAGAAACGCCGGAAAAGACCGTGTTCACGACGGACGGCTCAACGAGCTTCAGCGCGCCGAAATAACACAGCCACGCCCCGGCGGTCGCGAGATTCACCGCGAGCATCAGCCCCCAGTGGGCGCGGATGCGCGCAAAATCATCAGGACGCGTCACGCGCAGCAGCGTCATGAAAAAAACTGTCGCCATGGCGAAGGCGATGAAGACGGTGTCAAAAAATCCAAAAGCTCTCAGCGTCGACGACAAATAGACATCGCGCAGTCCCTGCGTGATCGTGAAAGCGATGAGAAGAAAAATTCCGATGAGATGTGTGCGGTTCACGGCGCTGCCCCTTTTTGTAAAAACGAGGCGCAGCGCTTAGCGGCGTCGTGAACGAACGCGCGACCCGTTTCTTGCGGTCGCAAGAAACGGGTTTCCCGGCGGCGCGGGGGCGATCAAACCTGCAGCGCCCGCCATTCACGAACGGAAAACCGACCCATGCATTACCGCGTTCGCGGCCTTGACCCCCTGCCCTTTCGCCCGCTGTTCGACCTTCCAGAGGACGCGCTGAGCGCGCAGTCGGCCCGCATGCTTGTCGCCGACAATAGCGAGCCCGGATTTCCCTGCCGCGTCAGCCTGGCCCACGCCGCGCCGGGCGAACGGCTCGTTCTTGTCAATTTCGAGCACCAGCCCGCCGCCTCGCCCTATCGTTCGCAGCACGCGATCTATGTAGCGGAAGGCTCAAAGGCGGCGTTCGACGGCGTCGATGAGTTACCCGAGCCGCTCCGTGTGCGGACGCTATCTATCCGTAGCTTCGATGCCGACGGCATGATGATCGATGCGGATGTCGTCGACGGGGCGCAAGCCGAGCCGCTGATCCGCCGGATGCTCGCCGACCGTGATGCCGCGTATCTGCACGCGCATTACGCCAAGCGGGGTTGTTATGCTGCTAGGATAGAGCGGGCTGGTTGACAGAGGACAAGGCAGCAGAAAGGAACCCCGCCCCTACCCCATCGTCGGGATGACGAACTCCGCGCCCTGAACGTCTTCCGGCCAGCGCTGGGTAATGGTCTTGATCTTCGTCCAGAAGCGGATGCCTTCCGGCCCGTGCTGATTGACGTCGCCGAAGCCCGAGCGCTTCCAGCCGCCGAAGGTGTGATAGGCGACGGGCACCGGAATCGGCACGTTGACGCCCACCATGCCCACATTGACCCGCTGGGCGAATTCGCGCGCCGCCGCGCCGTTGCGCGTAAAGATGGCGACGCCGTTGCCGTATTGATGCTTTGACGGCAGCGCCACCGCCTCCTCGAAGCTCTGGGGCCGGATGATCTGCAGCACGGGGCCGAAGATCTCCTCCTGATAGGATTTATGTTCGGGCTTTGCGTGGTCGAGCAGTGTGCCGCCCATGAAGAAGCCCTTCTCATAGCCCTGCAGGGTAAATTCCCGCCCGTCGATGAGCAGCTCCTGGCCTTCCTCGACCGCCATGTCGATATAGCGGCGCACGCGCTCGCGATGCGCGGCGGTGACCAGCGGCCCGAGGTCTGAGTCCTCCGACGTTGACGGCCCGATGCGCAAGACTTCGACGCGCGGGCGCAGCATCTCGATCAGCTTGTCGGCCGTCTTGTCGCCCACGGGCGCGGCGACCGGCGTCGCCATGCAGCGCTCGCCCGCCGAGCCATAGGCCGCGCCGATGAGCTGGTTGACCACATTGTCGAGATCGGCGTCGGGCAGGATGACCATGTGGTTCTTGGCCCCGCCAAAGGCCTGCACGCGCTTGTGGTGTTTGGCGCCGTTCAAATAGATGTAATGGGCGATGTCGGACGAGCCGACAAACGAGATCGCCTTGACGCGCGGGTCTTCGATCAGGCCGTCGACGACTTCCTTGTCGCCATTGACGACGTTGAGAATGCCAGCCGGCAGGCCCGCCTCCATCATCAGTTCGGCGAGGCGCAGCGGCACGGCCGGGTCTTTCTCCGACGGCTTCAGGATGAACGCATTGCCGCAGGCGATGGCGACGCCGAACATCCACATCGGGATCATCGCGGGGAAGTTGAACGGCGTGATGCCGGCGCCGACGCCGAGCGGCTGGCGCATCGAATAAACGTCGATGCCGGCCCCCGCCGCTTCGGTGTATTCGCCCTTCTGCAAGTGCGGAATGCCGCAGGCGAACTCGATGACTTCGAGCCCCCGCTGCACATCGCCGCGCGCATCGGACAGGGTCTTTCCGTGCTCGGACGACAACAGCGCGGCCAGATGGCCAATGTCTTTCTCAACGAGCTCCTTGAAGCGAAACAGCACCCGCGCCCGGCGCTGGGGGTTCGTCGCCGCCCAGCCCGGAAACGCCGCGTCCGCGGCGCCGATCGCCCGGTCGAGCTCGGCGCGGTTGGCGAGCGCCACCCGGCCCTGCACTTCACCCAGCGTCGGATTGAAGATGTCGCCATAGCGGCCTGAGGTTCCCTCGAGACGTGCGCCGTTGACGAAGTGGCCGTGGTCGATGAACGGGGCGCTGTTGGGGGTGGGGCTCATGGGGGATTTCCTCGGGGTTTTGTCGGATGCGCCGCCTCTCGCGAACGGTCCGCTTTGCGCGGAACCTAGTCGCCGGTCTGACCGCCCGCAAGCGAAAGACCCACTGCCGGGCGCTATGAGCGTTGGCGAAAACCGATTATGCAGCCGGTCGGGCAGCCCTCCCGGATAAACAATCAAGGACCAAACCGTTGACCTACCTCCAACCCCTTTTGGGGCTCGCCGGGCTGATGGCGCTCGCCTGGGTCGTCAGCGAGAACCGGCGCGCCTTTCCCTGGCGCTGGGCGATTGGCGCAAGCGCGCTTCAGATCGCGCTGGCTTTTGCGATTATGCGCGCGCCGCCCCTGCAGCAGGCGCTCGCCGCCGCCGGCGGCGCCGTCGAAGCACTGGAGCGGGCAAGCCGGGCGGGCTCGTCTTTTGTATTTGGCTATCTTGGCGGCGCGCCCCTTCCGTTCGAGCCTGCGCCGGGAGCAGGCCTCCTCATCATCGCCTTTCAGATCCTGCCCATCATTCTCGTCGCCGCGACATTGTCGGCGCTGCTCTGGCACTGGCGCATCCTGCCGTTCGTTACGCGCCTTCTCGGCCTTGCTCTGCAAAAAACCCTCGGCGTCGGCGGCGCGGTCGGGCTCGGCGCAGCGGCGAACTTTTTTCTTGGCGTCGTCGAGAGCCCGCTGACGATCCGGGCCTATATCGCGAAGATGAGCCGCGCCGAGATCTTCATGGTGATGACGGCGGGACTAGCCACCGTATCGGGCGCCGTACTCGTTCTTTATGCGAGCATCCTCGAAGGCGTTGTGCCGAGCGCAACAGGACATATCCTGACCGCCTCGCTTATCTCCCTGCCCGCCGCGCTCCTCTTTGCCCGCATCATCGTGCCGGGCGAGGCGATGACGGCGGCTGACGATTTCGATGCGGCGATCCGATACGACTCCTCGCTCGACGCGCTCGTCAGCGGCGCCGAGGAGGGTCTGCGCGTATTTCTTAGCGTCATGGCCATGCTGATCGTCATCTTCGCCCTCGTCCATCTCGCCAACGAAATTCTGGGCGTCGGCCCGGACATTGGCGGCGCGCCGCTAACGGTCAGCCGCATATTCGGCTGGATATTTGCCCCCATCGTCGTGCTGTTCGGCGTAGCGCCCTCAGAGGCCGTCGTCGCAGGGCAGTTGATGGGCTCAAAGGTCATCCTGAACGAGTTTATCGGCTATCAGCAGTTGATCGCCCTGCCCGAAGGGGCGCTCAGCCCCCGCGCGCGCGTTATCATGATCTATGCGATGTGCGGCTTCGCAAACCTTGCGAGCATCGGCTTGCAGCTTGTCACGTTCTCGACGCTATGTCCGGCGCGCCGCAAGGAGTTCGCCTCGCTCGGCTGGCGCTCCTGGCTAGCGGGGAACCTCGCTACCGGAGCGACCGGCGCCGTCGCGGCATTGACATTGCCGGGTTAGCGTTCGAGCGCGCCGATGACGCGCGCGACCTGCGCCGTATCGGCATATTGCTGGAACCGGACCGCTTTGCCGTCCGCGATGCGCCATACATGCACAAGCTGCGCACGCATCGACCGGCGGGTCGCCTTGTAGGCGCCGACATACCGCCCAAGCGCGATGATTGTATCGCCCGCATCGATAATTTCGTCGATCTCTACTCCAAACCCGTCCCATTCGCTGGCGCAGCGAGCGAAGACGCCCTTGGCGACGGCCTCAGGCCCTACATAAGGATTACCGTCAGCGTAAGGAAAGCTTTCCGCCTCGTTCCAGACGATCTGCGGGCTCATCCGCGCCATCACATCGCCAATGTCGCCAACTGAAAACGCATCGTATAAGCCCTTTATCAGGGCGTGATTTTCAGTTGGCATAACCGCTCCTTCACTTTTCTCCGCCGTAATAGTGCTACGGATCGCCATCCGTTCGAACCGCGACGGACATGGTAGCCGCCTGTTAACCGGATTTCTTGATAATTTTAGAAGAATTCCGGTCGTAACGTGCCCTCGGGATGGCAGCGCCTCTCTGGCGCTAACACGACGAGGTTCAGAACGTGATCGGAATACGCGTCCTTAGGGCAGCGATCGCCCTGGCAGGCCTGGCGGTCGCCGCGTTGTCTCCCGCGCAGGCCGCGTGGCAGGTTTTTTACCATCAGGACGGCCGAACGGTGAACAACCTAGCGCAGGCCGAGGCCCTAATCGCGCAGACCGCGCCGGTCGCATTTCAGGAACTGGAAGTCCTTGACATCTCGGACCTTGCCAGCGCCCGCTCGCGCGGGCGTTTCGATGCCGGCACGACGACGCTCGTACCGCTTTCGAACCGTAATCACTTCGCGGTCTACGCCGTGTCGGAGTTCATTATTCCGGTCGCCGGCCTATACACGTTCCTTCTGCACTCGGACGATGGCGCGCGGTTGCGCCTCAATGGCGCGCCGATCATCCAGTTCTCCAATCCGCGCGCGCCCGGCGATTCCTTCTCCGCGAGCCAATTTCTTACAGCCGGCCGGCACGCGCTTGACGTCGTCTATTTCGAACAGGCAGGCGAAGCGGTCCTTGAGGTCGCCATCGCGGCGGGGTCGCTGACTTCCTTCAATGCCTCGGCCTTTTCGCTGATCGTCGCCTCCGCGCCGGAGCCGCAGGTCTGGATGCTGATGATCATCGGGTTCATCGCCGTCGCGGCGAGGGCGAAGATGCAACGCGCTGCGCCGTCAAATCGATGGGCGCGGGTGCAGACCGTACCGGTAATGGTTGCCGTCCGGGCCTGAACGCTTCGTTTGATTTCAAGACAAAAGCCGGACCCGCGGGTCTGGCTTTTTCGTTCACAAAAATAGACGTGGCTCAGGCAGACTTGCGCTCTGACGGCGGCGTCCAGACTGTATCTTTCATGAACCCGTCTAGCGGCGTATCGGCGATATGATTGGAGTAGTTGGAAATCGTCTTTACTGCGACGCCGAGAATGACCTCAAGGATTTGCTGGCGACCGTAACCTGCTGCGAGGAATGCATTGACGTCTGCCGTATCGGCATTACCGCGCTTGCGCACCACAGCAGTTGTAAATGCGTGCAATGCCTCAAGCTTGGTGTCCGCGATCGCCGTTCCGGCGCGTAGCGCGGCTATAGCGGCGTCTGGTAGCCCCGCCATCTTTCCGAGTACGGAATGTCCCGCCATGCAGTAGCGGCACTCGTTCTCGAAATTTGCCGAGAGGTAGACGACCTGACGCTCTGCCGGCGTAAAGCTCGTCTTCTCAAAGATCGCCCAGAGCGCGCCGTAGCCTTCCAGCGCCGCAGGCGCTTCAGCCAGAATGGCGTGCAGGTTCGGCAGGAAGCCGAACGCCTTGGTCGCCCCTTCGAGGATGGGGCGCGAGGCTTCAGGGGCAGTTTCCAGCTTGTGAATGGTAAATTTGGTCATCGTCTAATCTCCTCGTGGCCAGACTTCCGCGATCTGACTGGCGGCAGGTCCGGCGGCTTCGGAGCGGCGGGTGCCATCGCTCTCTGATCAGGGAGATGTAGAATAACCTATGGCTTCAGAAGGCGGCTTATGAAACTATGATACATTCCCGATAGGAATGAATAAATGCACGCTGACCGTCTCTCGCAAATGGAAAGCTTTGTCCGCGTTGCGGAATTGGGAAGCTTTTCAGCCGCCGCGCGTGTGGCCGGGCTCAGCCAGCCCGCCATCTCAAAACAGATTGCGGCGCTCGAAAACCGCCTTCGCACGCGACTTTTCAACCGGACAACACGCACGCTGACCCTGACGCCGGAAGGCGCGCATTTTCTCGACGCGGCTCGGGCTGCGCTGGACGCCGCTGCGGCGGCAGATTTGAGCGTTACTGGTGCATCCGCCGTCTCGGGGCTGTTGCGTATGGCAGCGCCGGTCGCGTTTGGCCAACTGCACGTTGCGCCGCGCCTTGCAGCATTTCTCGCCGACCACCCGGCTGTCGAAGTCGATCTTCGGCTTGCGGATCATTTCGTTGATTTGATCGGTGAAGGGATTGAGCTTGCTATCCGCATCGGTGAACTTGCAGATTCCTCGATGATCGCACGGCGCGTCGGCGTCGCGCCGCGTGTGTGCGTCGCCGCACCCGCTTACCTGGAACGCCAAGGCGTACCGCAAACGCCGATTGATATTCGCAACCATGAATGTGTGATCTATACGCGCTTACAAGAACCTGTGTGGCGTTTTCGCACGCCGGACGGGCCTGTTGACATTACCCCGAAAGGCCGCCTTCGGACGGATAGCTCCGTAGCCGTGCGGGAGGCTATAGTCGGGGGTTTGGGGCTCGGATGCAACCCACTCTGGCTCTATGCGGATGATATGCGCGAGGGAAAGGTCGTGGAAGTGCTGGGCAACTTCGCGCCTCCGCCGCTGCCGATTCATATTGTCAGTCCAACGCGAAGTTTTGTTACGGCGCGAGCCGTCGCCATGACGGAATTTCTGTCGGCCGCCTTCCGGAGCGATGCATGCTTTTCAGCGGCGGGTCGCTGACCGATTTCTAGGCGACCGGGCGCCGCTCCACGAAGCGACCGTTGGCGACGCCGATCACGTGAGAAATGGTCTCGCCGTCTTCGGCGAGCGGCGCGGTCATGCTGCGGAACTGGATGCGGCGGCGGTCGCACAGAATGAGCTCGTCTTCCCAGAATTGCGGCGCGGCGGCCCGGGCGGCGGCGTCGATCTGCGAGGTGGCTTTGTCGAGAAGCGACATCGTCCAGTCGCTGGCGCCCGACAGGTAGACATCGGCTAGTTTCGCAAGCCTGGGTCCCAGATAGATGAAATAGGGAAAGCCGACGCTCTGGCGCAGGTCGACGACGAAGGTCCAGTTCCAGTCATCGCCCCCCAGCTTGGGAACGAGCCGCGCGCGTTGCGCGCCCAGGCGTCCAGCAACCGCCGCGTCAAGCGCCTGTCTGACAGGGGCGGGGCGTCGACGGAGTCGAAAATCTCTACCAGGTCCGCCAGCATCAGCCTGCCTCTGCCTCTGTTCGCTTATCGCGTTGTCTGCCTCTCATCGCCTTCAACAGGACGCTTGAATCCAAGCGCGCCAATTTCTGTCGATTTTTTCATGTTAAGAGCAGGGCGTAACAAACCCGTTGCGGGATGCCGCCGATTTCTTTGATTGCCGACAAGCAGGGGTTAAGCCTAACGAACGCCGAACGACCTGCGACGGCGCGCCGAAATGCGCATTTTCAAGGGGATGACGCGCGAGGCGACCGCGCCTATAACGCGAGCCGCTCGGCGTCAAACCCCGTCAGCAAAGGAATTTTGAGCCTCCGTCGCCGTCGGCGGAACCATGACGAAGTGAGGAAAACCATGCTCGGCGTCTACATAATCTTGGGCTTTGTGGCCCTCTTCGCGCTTTTGAACCTGATCGAAAAAGGCAGCATCGACTGATCTTCCCTTCGCCCCTTCGCCAGAAGCGCGCGGCGCGGCTTCGGTAACGCGAGGGCGCTCCGCCGCGAACCGGAACGCTGCGAGACGAAACGAGCGACAGCGCAACGCCCAGGCCCGGCATGATTTCCCACTTCATTCTGCTGTTCTTCGGCCTCGCCGTGCTGCTGATCGCGGGCGACCTCCTTGTTCGAGGCGCTGTCGGATTGGCGCTCGCCGCGCGCATCCCCGCCCTTCTCGTCAGCCTTACAATCGTCGCATTCGGCACCTCGGCCCCCGAACTTGTCGTTTCCATTGAAGCGGCGCTGAAGGGCGCCGGCGGCATCGCCATTGGAAACATCGTCGGATCTAATATCGCGAACGTATTTTTAGTGCTGGGCCTTCCCGCGTTGATTTACCCAATCGCCACGGCCATCGACGGCCTGCGCAGTCATCTCGTGATCATGCTTGCGGCGACGGCGGGCCTTGCTTTCCTCGCCTACGGCCCCGGAGCCATATCCCCTCTGTCTGGCGCGTTTTTGTTGGCGGGCATCGTCGCCTATGGCGCGTTTGTCGCGTGGCGTGCGCTTTCCGGACGGAAAAACGATCCCACCATCGACGACATCGAGGCGTTCGCCGACAAACCCGGCGTAAACGTCCGGACGCTGCTCTTTGTCGCCGCAGGGCTCGGCGGCTTGCCGCTCGGCGCGCACCTGCTCGTCACGCACGGATCGGCTATTGCCGAAGCGGCCGGCATTCGCGAGGCCGTTATCGGATTGACCATCATCGCCTTCGGCACATCGCTGCCTGAACTGGCGACAGTCGCAGCGGCGGCGCTGCGGAAAAAATCCGACGTTGCGATCGGCGGCGTCATCGGATCGAACATATTCAATGTCTTTGCGGTGGGCGGCGCAGCAGGGGTTGCCGGCGGCGTCAGTTTCGATCCGCAGTCCCGCATGCTCGACATACCGGCTATGATTATCGCCGCGCTCTTCATGAGCTATTTTGTCTTGACCAGGCGTCCGGT
Source organism: uncultured Caulobacterales bacterium (assembly GCA_964605055.1). GTDB lineage: Bacteria > Pseudomonadota > Alphaproteobacteria > Caulobacterales > Parvularculaceae > Amphiplicatus. The sequence goes on from CAZSBU010000056.1 coordinate 9,678, forward strand.
TGGCCGCGTGTCGGGCGTTGTCTGCCTGGCCGCTTATCTCGCTTTCATCGCAGGGGCCGTCGTCTATGGCGCCGTCTGAAGAGCATGCGCTGGGCGAGCGCCGACAACTCCCTCCCCGCGCGGCGCTTGTCACCGGCGCCGGACGGCGGCTTGGCCGCGCCATGGCGATCGGTCTCGGACGCGCCGGCTTTTCGGTCGCCGTGCACTACAACTCTTCTCGCGACGAGGCAGAGGGCGTTGTGGCCGAAATCGTCGCCCTTGGGGCCAAGGCGATTGCCCTGGGCGGCGACCTGTCAGACCGGAGCGCCACTGCGCGCCTCGTCCCGGCAGCCGCCTCCGCGCTTGGGCCCCTCAGCCTCCTCGTGAACTCAGCGTCGCTCTTTGAGAACGACGAGATCGAGACGTTGAGCGATCGCAGTTGGGACGCCCACATCGAGACCAATCTGTACGCGCCATTGAAGCTTGCGCAGGCGTTCGCCGCGGCCGCGCCGGCGGGCGAAGACAATCTGATCGTCAACCTCATCGACCAGCGGGTCTGGAAGCTGACGCCGCAATTCCTGTCCTACACCGTCTCGAAGGCAGGCTTGTGGACCTTGACCCAGACACTCGCGCAGGCGCTCGGACCGCAAGGCGTCAGGGTGAACACCATAGGACCCGGGCCAACCATGCGCAATGCGCGCCAGTCCGAGGCGGATTTCGCCCTGCAGGAGCAGGCGACTGTTCTGGGGCGCGGCGGCGCGCCGGATGACATCGTCGGGGCGCTCATGTATTTCGTCAGCGCGCGGGCCGTCACTGGCCAGATGATCGCCGTCGATGGCGGTCAACACCTTGCGTGGAGAACGCCCGATGTCCTCGTCAACGAATGAGCCGGCAGTCGCCGTCGAAAGGCTGAGTCCCGGCGCGCGACGCGCGCCGGAGACGCCGCGACGGAAGATATTCGTCCGTGGGCTGATGCTAGACGCGCGCATCGGCGCTTATCCGCAGGAATTCTCTGCGGCCCAGCCCATCCGCATCGACTTCGAATTGGAGGTCTGCGAGCCGGCCAATCCGGGCGCTGACCGCCTCGAAGATGTTGTTTGCTACAACCGCCTGACTGAGGCCATCAAAGCAATTCTGGCTGAAGGACACATCAAGCTCGTTGAAACGCTCGCCGAGCGGATCGCCGCCGCAGCGCTTGCCAATCCGCTGACGCTGAGCGCCCGCATACGGATTGAAAAGCCGAACGCCATCGCCGAGGCGGAAGCGGCAGGCGCGGAAATTTTCCGCAGCAAGCTCTGAGGCGATCCTTGTTCGAGCAGCACTACCAATTCAGTTTCGAGGCGGCCCATCAGCTCGCCGCCGCCAAACCCGGCGAGGACACCCACCCTTACGCGCGCCTGCACGGACATTCCTATGTGGCGACGATCGTGCTCGCCGGAGCAAAGCTAAGTCCGCAAGGATGGCTCTACGATTTCGCCGATCTGCGCGCGATCTGCGCAGCGATCCGCGAGCGGCTCGATCACCGCATCCTGAACGAGGTCGAGGGCCTCGACAGGCCGACGCTGGAAAATACGGCAGCGTGGATTTTTCGCGCCGCCGCAGACGCTGGCGCACCCGTCAAACGCGTCGAGGTCGCGCGTCCCACATTGGGCGAACGCGTCGCTTACGAAGCATGACGGTGTCGGTGTTTTATTCGGCCGGGCTTTCAGCGCCGCTATAATCGCCTCGCATGGCCACAAGTCCGTCGGCCAGCAGCATCATGCGAATGACGCCAGCCAATCCCGCGAACAGCACAATGGCCGCCGCGCCAATCCAGAACACGAACGTAACGGCCGACCCGCCGGGCGCCAGAACGGAGAGATTCGATGCTCACAGAGGGTGCTCGCGGCGAAG
>CAZSBU010000056.1:11559-13474 GCA_964605055.1 uncultured Caulobacterales bacterium
GCCAGAACGGAGAGCGCCGGATCGTCCGGCGCGACACGCACATCCAGCCTCACACCGGGCGAACAATCGACAAGGCTCGACCGGCGCGGCGCGGTCGCGAATTGTTGACGCGCGCCCTCATACGGTTTGCCATGCTGGAAATAGGCGTAGCGACACGGGGGGCCGCCAGCGGCGCGGCTGAGCGCGACTCCCTCGACAACCGGCCAGTTGCGGCTTGCGCGGGCGGCCGCGTAGTCGGAAACGGCGGCATAGGCGGACCACGCGCCAAGCATCGCCATGGCGAGGAAGAACGCCGTCGCGGTCCAGAACTCAGAAGGTTTGCCGATGCTCGCGCGCATTTGACGACAAGATGCCCATTGGCGCAAATTCGCCGGCGCAGCGCGCCAGCCTCTCGCGCGGTTTCGAATCGCCGGAGACAAATAGGCGCGCCAACCTTGCGACAGCGCAAAGCCTTGGCCCCGGCTCTATTAAGGCCTAGCCGCGTCAGCATAACGACTGGTTAACCGACACCCATGGATATGCCTTCGGACCCGCAAGCGACGACAAAACCGGATGCAGAGCCCCCGCGTCTTGCGGGCGCGGAACTGATCGCGGATGAGGTCCAGCGGCTGCCCGCCAAATCCGGCGTCTATCGCATGATCGGCGCCGACGGGTCGGTGCTCTATGTTGGCAAGGCAAAAAACCTGAAAGCGCGCGTAGCGAGCTACGCAAAGGCGGGCGGGCACTCTAACCGCATCATGCGGATGATCTCTGAAACCCGCGCGATGGAGTTCGCGGTCACGGCGACGGAAACCGAGGCGTTGCTGCTCGAAGCCAACTACATCAAGCAGTTCAAGCCGCGTTACAACGTGCTGCTGCGCGACGACAAATCCTTTCCCTATATCCTCATCGCAACCGACCATAGCGCGCCCCAGATTCTCAAGCATCGCGGCGCGCGCAAACGCCCGGGCGACTATTATGGCCCCTTCGCCTCCGCCGGAGCGGTGAACCGCACACTGAACACACTGCAGAAGGCCTTTTTGCTGCGCTCGTGCGCCGACAGTGTTTATGAGCAGCGCACGCGGCCATGCCTGTTGCACCAGATCAAGCGGTGCGCCGCGCCGTGCGTCGGGCTTGTCAGCGAGGCGGAGTACGCGCGGCTTGTCGCTGAGGCGAAGGAGTTCCTCGCTGGCGGCGACGGCAAGATGCAAAAGGTGCTCTCAGCCGAAATGGAGGCGGCGGCCGAGCGGCTCGAATTCGAGCGGGCGGCCCGCCTGCGCGATCGGATACGCGCCTTGACCTATATTCAGGGCGGGCGTCGGCGAGGCGGACATCTTCGCCATCCACGCCGAGGGCGGACAATCCTGCGTGCAGGTGATCTTTTTCAGAGCCGGACAGAATTGGGGCAATCACGCCTATTTCCCAAAGCACGGCGCCGAAGAGGAATCTCCCGATATTCTCGCAGCGTTCCTCGCTCAATTCTATGACGGGCGCGAGCCGCCGCCGCTTGTTCTCGTCAGCGATCCTCCCACACAGGCCGAACTCCTCGCGGACGCGCTCTCGCTCAAGGCAGGGCGGCGGGTCGCTGTGCACGCCCCGCAACGCGGCGATAAGCGCAATCTCGTTGACGCCGCAAAGATGAATGCGCGCGAGGCGCTCGCGCGACGCATGACGGAGAGCGCCAGTCAGCAGAAGAGCCTCGCGCGTCTTGCCGAGGCGCTGGAAATACCGGGGCCGCTCAACCGCGTAGAAGTCTATGACAACTCGCATATTCAGGGCTCGAACGCGGTCGGGGCGATGATCGTCGCCGGCCCGGAAGGCTTCATCAAAAATCAGTACCGCAAGTTCAACATCAAGTCGGAAGCGCTGGCGCCGGGGGATGATTTCGGCATGATGCGCGAGGTGCTGACGCGCCGGCTGGCGCGCCTGATGAAAG
>CAZSBU010000057.1:0-1393 GCA_964605055.1 uncultured Caulobacterales bacterium
TTCCGCGGCCGGGTCGCCGCCCTTTGCGACCTCTCCGAGAATGCGCTTGGCCTCGGTGCGCGCCTGATCGGGCGTAAAGACCCCATAGCGGCCGATGGTCACCCAGCGTTGCCGACCATGCGCGCGATACTTCACGACGAACGAGCGCGCTCCCCGGTCGGAGACCCGAAGCCCGAAACCGGGCAATTCGTCATCCCAGAGGGTCTCCCCCGCTATGGCGGCGTCAACCGCTCGTTTCGTAAGTTTGCCGCTCATCGGTACGCCTCGCCAAGTTTGGCAGCACGGAGAAAAAAAGCTACCACTGAGCTACCAACTGAACGGTAACCAACGGAAACGCAAGACGTCTAGATATCTATTTCCCCAGCAAAAACGGGCACTTCTGTAACGGGCGGAAATGGCAGGAAACGGCAAATCAGTGACTGGGGGTCAAGGGGTCGCAGGTTCGAATCCTGTCGCTCCGACCATTTTTCTATTTTCGGATACAAATTCGGTAGCGGCTACGGCGTCCGGCGGGCGCGTCGGACGCCAAGCGCGGCCCTCTTCACGTCAGTAGCCCGCAGAAGGAGACGAGGGTTGACCGTCCATACGATCTCCTTCGCGAGGTCGCGCATATGGAAAGGTTCAAACAGCCAGTCACGAAGCTTGCCATAACACGCAAGCCGCTCACGATTGCCGGGTATCCACTTCCACACGATGGCGGCGTAAGTAATAAACCGGATCCACAAGTGCATCTTGCGGCTCGAGTTACGAGTATCTAGCCAAGTATTCCTCTCAAGACGTGTTGCGAAAGATTTTTGTGCAAATCTAGCAGTGTAACGGGCTGCATGTTCGCGATTGAAGAACAAACGCTCCCGGCAGCAGAGTATTTTTCCTCTCAGCGCAATTTCCGCGAGCAATGCGCGATCTGAGTCAATGAACGAGCCATGTAATTGCGTTCCTTCAAGAGCGGACCGCCTGAAAACGCCAAAAAAACTTGTACATCGGTGATCGGTCAGCATGGCGGCAAAGCGTGTCGAAGGACGATCGCTGTCGCTTCCAATAATCTCGTCGACTACCGATCCAAGTGTTGCGCCCGTTTCGTCAATGATTTCCACATCACTGGACCAGAGCACAGCTGTGGGCTCGGCTCGCAGCGCCGCAATTGCTTTTTCAAGGAAGTTTGGTGCGACAAGATCGTCATGGGCGTGCCATTTAAAGAATTCGGCCGTCGAGAGGGAAAAGCATTTGTCATAGTTCGGGCCTGCGCCGATGTTCGTGGCGTTCCGAATATATCGAACTCGCCCATCACGCTCAGCCGCAGCACGGGCGATGCGCTCCGTTCCATCGGTTGAGGCATTATCACAGATGATCAGTTCAAGACCCGTCTCGGCCTGAGCAAGGATCGATGCGATAG